>CAIKRN010000176.1 GCA_903829855.1 uncultured Opitutia bacterium | reverse complement strand
TCATAGGCAGCCACCGGGCCGACCTCGGCTAAGGCCACGCCCGTCGGGTAGGTTTCCTTAATATAAATATGCTCTTCCGGAAGTTCGCGACCCTCCGGGGAATAGCGACGGGTACCGCCCGTCACGACCGTACGCACATGAGCGCCCGCCGTGCCTGCCTCCACCCGTTCAAAGAGGACGTACTGGCCGTAAAAGCCCTTCTTCATGACCGCATAGTCATACATCATCGGGGCCATGCTGAGGGAGTTACGCACCCCGCGAAGCTGCTGCTTTTTCTCATTCCCGCAGGACTTGCCACCCAACAGAATCATGACACCGAGGATAGCCCCCCCGATGAAAATGACAAAGCGTTCGCGCTGGCCCATGGACTGACTTCAGCGAAGGAACCCCGCGGGAGCAAGGACAAGCCTTCGAAACGCCGTTTGACATTGGAAAAGAGCCAAGGTCAGCCAAAACTGACGCATGATTCAGGCTACCGTCGAAACCCGGGTTCGCTTTGCCGAAACCGACGCCATGGGAGTGACCTACCACGGAAACTATCTCCCTTGGTTTGAAATGGCTCGGGTAGCCCTGCTTGATCAACTCGGCACGCCTTACCGCGAACTCGAAAAGTCGGGCTTCCTCCTCCCCGTACTAGAGGCAGGCCTTAAATACCACCGCCCTTCCCACTTCGACGACCGCGTGCGCATCACGGTGACCCTTGCAGAAAAGCCCACCGCCCGACTCCGTTTGGATTACGTCGTCGAGCGCGACGGCGAACTTCTCGTCGAGGGCTTCACCGTCCATGCCTTTGTCACGCGCGATTTCAAAGCCGTCCGCCCACCCGCCCAACTTGAGCACGCCGTCCAGAAAGCCCTCGGCCTCAAAGCGTAACCCGATGAAGATTACCGCCGCCTCGCTTGGGCCCTTCGACACCAACGCCTACCTCATCGTCTCGGCAGACGGCAAAGATTGCTGCGTGGTCGATGCACCCAAGGATTCCGGCCCCCTCCTGTTGGCGGAAATCAAGAAACAGGGACTGCGTCTCACGCACCTGCTGATTACCCACGGCCATTGGGATCACATGTGCGACGCCCACCACTTCGCCACCGCGGGCGCGCAACTGATCGCCCACCAGGACGACCAACAACTCATCGAAAATATCGAAGCCTATCGCAGCCGCTATCAATCGATGCTCCCGATGCTTTCCGACGAAGACTTCCGTTCGGCGAAGGTCGATCGCTGGGTCGATGAAGGCGATACCGTCGAGGCCTGCGGCTTCACCTTTGAGATTCGTCACGTCCCCGGCCATTGCCCCGGAAGTATCCTTTTCTACGCCGCCGCCCAGAAGGTCGCTTTCACTGGAGACGCCATCTTTAAGGGCTCCGTTGGGCGCACTGACCTCCCGAACGGCAACTGGCATCAACTCCTGCTCTCGATACGCAATCGCATCTACAGCCTGCCCGATGATGTGGTGCTGCTACCTGGGCATGGCGGCAAAACCTCAGTCGGTTACGAGAAGAAGACCAATCCGTACGCCAAGCCCTGAGCCGCGTGCCTACGCCCTGCCCCTTCCTGCCTTCCTGTGGTCGCCCGCTCTCGTGGCGCGACCTCAATGCCTTGCGAGATGACCAAGGGGCCGAGCTTTATAGCCTCTGCCTCGAATACGGCCAGCAGCTCTGGCTAGACGACCTGCCCGCCCGCGCGCTGCTCGCGGTGGACCGGGCGCTGTATTGCGATGTGCCCGGAGATGCCGACGTGCTGACCGAATACCCCATGCCGTATCGCGCCATCGGCTGGATGGTGAGACAGCCCAGCGATAACTTCACCGGTAACGCGCGCGTGCACTATCAGCACTTGGCGGATCGTGTGCGTGGCGAGCGAGCCGACCTCAAGAAGTGGCGGGCCTGGGCCGCGTGGGCCGTCACCCGCCACGTAAGACCTGACCTCGAAGGCGATCCCAAGCATTTTGTCACCGAGCCCACGCACGCGGAGATCGAAGCCGGCCTGCGCGCCTATGGCGTCAACGGCGAGATCGCCGAGTGGCGCAAGGCGCTCGCTGATTAAAACATCCTGATATTTCTATATGACTCTCCACTCTGACCATTCACTCCGTATTGTCGTAGACGCAACCGACCTGTACGCAGGACAAGTGGGGGAACGTGCGCTGGAGCAACGCGACGCGCCAACCGAGAGCCGCATCACGCTTCGCTCTTTCAAGGCCGGTGAAACTTGGTCGCACGACGGCAAGCACCTACTCGAAGTGCTCGTCGTGCGCGGCCAAGTGAGCCTCAACGGCGAAACCATCGGCCCGGCGTCCTATGTGCGACTGGCGCTGGGTGTGTCCGCGACGTTCACGTCAACGGAGGCCAGCATGGTTTACCTCAACGCACGCACGCCGTTGGAGCCGGAAGCGGATTCCTACGCCTTACACGGCGATGCCCTCGACTGGCGACAAGGCATGGTCCCGGGACTTAAGGTCACCTCCCTCCATCAAGGTCTCACGAAGCATACCGCCTTGGTACGCTGGGCGCCGGAGACTCGATTCAACCCTCACACCCACGTCGGCGGCGAAGAGATTCTAGTTCTCGAGGGCGTCTTCCGCGACGAGCACGGCAGCTACCCGGCTGGTACCTGGATTCGCAGCCCGCACATGAGCAATCACCGGCCGTTCACCGGACCGGAAGGCGCGACCATCCTCGTGAAAGTCGGCCACTTAGACGTGGCCTAAAGCGTCACTTCGAGACGTCGAGGATTTCGGCTTCGAGCGTCATCGTCCGTCCGTTCGAACCACCCATCACCGCCGGCTTACCGGGCATGATCGTCACCGTGGTCTTGGCTCGGGAAACCAGCACCGACGGCTCAGGCATCTCGAGAATGACGCCTTTGTGTAGCACCAGCTCGACGGACTGGCCGAGGCGGGAGAGCGTCAGCGCCTCGCGCTTCTCGTCATACGATTTCAGCGTCCAGCCATCGATGCGACGGCCCAGCGGCACCCACTGGCGCTTGCCCGCGGCATCTTCGATCGAGAACAGCTTATCCTTTGTCAGCACGCCATGGAAGAAAGGCAGGTTACTCTTTGGGCGCGGCGCGGGCGCCGTCTCTTTGGTCGCGGGGGCAGTAGCCGGCGCAGGCGGCGCCTCCCGGGATTCCAGATCCGCATCCAAAGTCAGCGTGCCGTCTTTATTGACCTTCGGGGTCACCGTGAAGACCACGCCTTCCTCGGCCGAACCGACGCGTATCGTCGTTTGCTTACCGTCGACCGTGATGACGGTGGGCTCGGCGTAGACCTCCGGCTTACCATCCTTGTCGAGACGGCTAAACGTGGCTTTCACCTTTAGGTGCGTCGGCACCGGCTCCTCCGCGGCGAAGCTCGCCACAACGACAACCAGCAAAATACCATTACGCAGCAGGGCCTTCATCGCGGAGGAGCAACGGCACCAGGAACGAGCACCGCCGAAACAGAAAGTTCCGTACCGCCAATGCCGGGCACGCGGACCGTCTCTCCGGAGCGCAGGTTCACCGTAGTACTAATCTCGTTCGCCGAAGCTTCGATACTGGACTTGTAAAGGCGAAGCTCCTGACGGGTCGCACCCTGACCGACGATGAGCATCTGCTTCTCTTCGTCATATGACTCAAGCTTCCAACCATCAACGATTGCCCCAAGTTTGAACCAGCGACGATTACCCCGACCATCTTGGACGGAGTAAAGGCCATCCCGAGAAAGTACCGAATAGAAGACAAGACTACCATCGTGGCTTTTAGCTTCGCGGCGCTGCTGCTGCTTCTCGGCCTTGGCGGCATCTGGGTCCGCCGGCTTGTTGATCAGGACGCGCACCCCAATGCTCATCGTACCATCAGGCTGAGCCGTCGGGCTCATCGTGACTTCCAATGCGTTTTCCACCTTGCCGCCCTTAGGGTCTGGTCGGCCGCTGACCGCCACCCTGGCTTCGGAGCCAGAAAGGACCGTAACCGCTGGGGCGCTGAGGATATCCGTCCTGCCAGTCTTGGGATCAAGTTGAGTGACCGAGACGCGCACCGTGACCGAGGGGGTCGGCACCGGAGCGGGGGCCGGCACCTGGGCTAAAGCCGCGACGCTAAGCAATGAGCCTAGGCCTAGGACGAGGAAACGGGTGACCATGGGGAGAGGCATAGTTCTATTTACCTTATACCCCATCGCGAGGCAAAAGGTTGCATACTCGGGGCCCGAAAAGCCTCAGAGACGCTTGAAAATCAGCGAGGCGTTATGTCCGCCGAAGCCCAGATTATTCGAAATTGCCACGTCCACCTTACGGGCCTTGGCGACGTTCGGCGTGTAGTCGAGGTCGCAATCCGGATCCGGGTTTTCGTAATTGATGGTCGGCGGGATCATGCCCGTATGGATGGCCATCACACAGGCGGCGGCTTCGATTCCGCCGGCGGCACCGAGCAGGTGACCCGTCATAGACTTCGTCGATGAAATGGAGATCTTGGGAGCGAGCTCTCCGAAGCAGCGCTTGATTGCGAGGGTCTCGCAGCGATCGTTGATCGGCGTCGAGGTGCCGTGGGCGTTGATGTAGCCGACTTCGGATTTCTCGATGCCAGCCTCAGCGAGCGCACGATTAAGGCAGAGGGCGAGGCCTTTGCCTTCCTGGTCTTGGCCGGTGATGTGGTAGGCATCGCAGGTGGCGCCGTAGCCAGCGAGTTCGCAATAGATGCGCGCACCGCGGGCCTGCGCATGTTCGAGAGATTCAATCACCAAGACGCCAGCACCTTCACCCATGATGAAACCATCGCGCAACTTATCGAACGGACGAGAAGCCTTTTCGGGCGTATCGTTGAAGTCGGTCGACATCGCCTTCATATTACAGAAGCCAGCGTAGCCTAGGCGGGTGATAGCGGCCTCGGAGCCACCGGAAAGCATGATGTCGGCGTGGCCGTCGCGAATGTGCCGGAGGGCCTCGCCGAGAGCGTGGGAACCGGAGGCGCAGGCCGAGACGACGCCAAAATTGACGGACTTCGCCTGGAATTCGATGGCCACGACGCCCGAGGCGATGTTGGCAATCAACGAAGGGATGGTGAAAGGAGAAACGCGAGACGGGCCACGCTCGATCAGGATACGGGCCTGGTTTTCGATGGTTTCCATCCCGCCGATACCGGAACCGATGATCACGCCAAAGCGGTCCGAATCAATTTTGGTGATGTCGACGGCGGCGTCCTGAATGGCCAGACGGGAAGCGGCGACGGCGTACTGCGTGTAGCGGTCGTTTCGCTTGGCTTCCTTCGCGTCCATATACTTAGCCGGGTCGAAATCCCGGACCTCTGCTCCGACTTTGGACGGGAAGTCCGTCGGGTCGAAGCGAGTGACACGCGAAACCCCTGAGCGCCCTTTAATCAAGGCGTCCCAAAAGGTGGCGTTGTCGTGACCGAGGGAGGTCAGCGAGCCAATGCCCGTGACAACTACTCGGCGAGATTTGCGATCTGAGCTCAAGGGGGCGGGCCTGAAAATTCAGCCCGTGACGATTACTTGGTGGCACTGGCCTTGATGTGCGCAATCGCATCACCGAGGGTCTTAATTCCGGCCGCTTTATCTTCGGGAATCGTGATTCCGAATTCGTCTTCGAAAGCCATGATGATTTCAACGAGGTCGAGAGAGTCAGCCTTCAGGTCGCCCTGGAAGCTGGCCGCATCGGTCAACTGTTCGGGAGTGACTGAGAGCTGCTTGACGATGATGTCCTTGACGCGTTGTTCGATGTTTTCGGGCATAATAAAGGGGGTTTAAGTTGTTATCTGGGTGTCAGATAGGGAGGGTATCGTCAAGTTTAGAAAAACCGCTGAATCTAAGCCCGAAATAGCCTTCATGGCTGAGAGCACATCCTACCAGAAAACGAGGGTGAGCGTGCATCGATAAAACCGATGCACCCCATCACCAAGCGCGCAGGGCAAGCCAACGCCCGAAGCCGCCAATCAAATCGCCATACCGCCATCCACTGAAAGAACCTGTCCGGTGATGTAGCCACCCTCTTCGGAGGCAAGGTAGTCCACCATGGCCGCGATGTCATTAACGGAGCCGAAACGGCCCAGCGGGATGACGGCGAGGATCTTCTGCTTCACCTCTTCGGAAAGCTCACCGGTCATGTCGGTAGTAATAAAACCAGGGGCGACGGCATTAGCGGTGATCGAACGCCCCGAAAGCTCGCGGGCGAGCGTCATGGTCAGTCCGTGCAGACCAGCTTTAGCGGCAGCGTAATTGGCCTGACCGGCATTACCCTGCACGCCGGTGACGGAGGAGATGCTAATAATACGTCCCCAGCGCTTCTTGGTCATCGGGCGCACGAGACCCTTGGTCCAATAGAAGGCGGAAGAGAGATTGGTGGAAATCACGTCGTTCCAGTCTTGGTCCGACATCGCCATGACCAGCTTATCGCGGGTGATGCCGGCATTATTGACGAGAATCTCCACGGCGCCAAACTCGGCATTGATTTGTTCGCAGGCCTTGGCAACCGCAGTGGCGTCGGAGACATCAACCTGGAAGGCCTTCGCTTTCTGCCCCTTGGCGACGATATCGTTGGCGACCTGGACGCAGGTATCGGACTTCGACACGCAGAGCACGGTGTGTCCGTGGGAAGCGAGACGTTCCGCGATGGCTTTACCGATGCCGCGACCGGCTCCGGTGACAAGGGCGACGCGAGGATTGTGCGTGAGATGCATCGGGCATTTTTGTGCAAGGAAACATCCATGCTGGCAAGTGGCTAATACCCCTGCGAATGCCCCCTGCCCTTCGGGCGAAGGTCAGTAGACGTCGCGCTGGTAGCGGCCGTCCTTCTTGAACTGCTTCACCCATTCCACGGCGGCCTCGGGTGTCAGGCCGCCCTGCTCGGCCACGATGCCATGAAGGGCGGCGTCAACGTCCTTGGCCATACGCTTAGCATCACCACAAACGTAGAAATAGGCACCCAGCTGAATCCACTTCCAGAGCTCGGCGGCATTCTCACGCATGCGGTCTTGCACATAGACCTTCGCCGCTTGATCGCGGGAAAACGCCGTATCGAGGCGGGTAAGCGCTCCCGATTGAAGGTAAGCGGCCCACTCGTCAGCATACAAGAAATCGTGGTCTTTCCGCTGATCGCCGAAGAAAAGCCAGTTCGGACCCTTGGCACCGCGGGTGGCGCGGTCCATCACGAAACTGCGGAACGGCGCGACGCCGGTGCCAGGGCCGACCATGATGACGGGGATATTATCGTCGGCCGGCAGGCCGAAGTGCGAATCCGCGACGAAGATCGGGAGGTCGGCCTCATGCATGCGGGCGCGGTCGGCGAGGTAGCTTGAGCAAACACCTTCGCGCTGGCGACCATTGGTCTCGTAACGGACGACCGCGACGGTGAGGTGGATTTCCTGCGGGTATTTCGAGGGAGCAGAAGAAATCGAATATAGACGAGGCATCAGCTTGCGCATGAGCTCGATGACTTCTTGGGCGACGGGCCGGGCCGACGGATGCTCCAGGAAGAGATCGAGGAATTCTCGCTGCTCCATCCAAGCCTTCTTCTTCTCCGGATCGGTTTCGCCGATGGCGGCGGCGAGGCGGGCCTTGTCGGCGGCGTCCGTCGCACGATCGTGAAGGAGCTGGGCGAATTTATACGTAGGGCCGTTGAGGGCAAGGCGGGTCGACAGTGCCTGGCGGAGAGAGATCGGGGCGAGGTCCTTTGGGATCGTCACCTGCTCGTCGCCCGTGAAGCCGGCGGCCTTAAGCAAGGCAGCCACGGAAGCCGGATTATTGGTCGGGAAGACGCCGAGGCTGTCGCCGCACTTATAGGTCAGGCCACTGCCGGCGAGGGAGACCGAAAAATGCTGGGTGTCCTTCTGGCTTTCAAGGGAACTCAAACGCCTCCGATCGACCAAGCGGGCCGGGAAAGGATTATTCTTATCATAGGGCGCAGACATGATGGCGTAGCCCCTGCAGGATGCCGACCTAGGTACTGATGCAAACCTCTTTTGACCGACGGCTTACTTCCAGACCTTGACCCAATCGATGTCCACGTCGTCGGGCAACTGCTTGAGATTTAGGCTGGGACGTTCGAATTCAGCCACGCGGTGGGAAAAGGTCATACTCACCGGGAGTTTCATCTCCACGCGGTCGACCTTGTGCACCTGCTTACCATTCACGTACCAGATATAACTTTTCTCGGAGCAGAGGAGTCCGTAGGTATTGAATTTCTTGGACGCTTCACCCGCCTTCAGGAATTGGGTCATCTTACCTTCGGGCCGGTAATCATGCTGACCGTTATCGTTCACGGTGCGCATCCAGGGGTAAAGGGCATCAGCGCCGAGCCCCTCAAAGAGAACGAGAGTATTCGGAATCGCCTTACCATCGGTAGGCGCGAGGCGGAAGAAACCCGTGTGGCCCTTGTATGCGTTCATCCGCATGGAGGCCTCAAAGTATCCGTACAGCTGTTCGAATTTTCCCTTGGTGCTGATGCCATTCCCTTGGATCATATCCGCACTCTGCACGAGAGAGATGCGCAGGACCTTGTCCTTGCCGCCTTTGACAATCGAGATGGCCTCCTTCTTGCCTTCGATAACCCACTTAGAGTCATCCAGCCCATCACCAGAAAAATCGTCGGAGAAAGTTATTTTCTTGCCGCTCGCGGGATCGACCGCGAGCAACCCCGCGGAACCTAACAGCAGGAGAAACAGGCTGCGCATGAGGATCACTTCCAGACCTTGACCCAATCGATATCAATATCGTCGGGAAGCTGCTTAAGATTAAGGCTCGGGCGCTCCCATTCGCCCACGCTGTGGGCGAAACGCAGAATCATCGGCTTTTTCACCTCGGATTTATCGAACTTGAAAGACTGCTTTCCGTTCACGTACCAGATGCATGATTTCTCGGTCCAAAGAATGCCGTAGGTGTTGAATTTCTTAGACGCTTCGCCGGCTTTCAGAAATTGTTTGCCCGTTCCTTCGGGACGGAATTCGTGTTGGCCGTTATCATTCGTCTGGCGGGCCCAAGGCCAGGCTTTATCGTCACCTACGGCCTCCCACAGGAAAATCGCGTTGGGCGTGGCCTTCTCGTCCGTCGATGAGATGCGGAAGCCACTCGTATGACCCTTGTAGGCATTGACGCGCATCGAGGCCTCAAAATAGCCATAAAGTTGCTCGAACTTACCTCGAGTATCGATTGAGTTCCACTGCAGCATGTCGGCACTCTGCTTTAGGCTAATGCGGAGAACCTTGTCC
The DNA here is from genome assembly GCA_903829855.1 of uncultured Opitutia bacterium. Lineage (GTDB taxonomy): Bacteria > Verrucomicrobiota > Verrucomicrobiia > Opitutales > UBA953 > UBA953. Next base: position 4,896 of record CAIKRN010000176.1, on the reverse strand, counting down.
TTGCCGCCTTTGACCAAGGTGATCACCTCGCGGTTCCCAGCGACATTCCACTTCGTCTCATCAATCGTGTCGCCATTAAAATCGTCGGAGAAGGCCAACTTCTTACCGTTCGTCGGATCGACGGCCAGCAAAGATGCGCAAAATAGTAGGGCGAGGTATTTCATGGAATTTTGTAAGCCTTGACCCAATCGACCTGTAACGGCTCAGGACCCATATTGGGATTCATGTAATCCTTGAGCAGGCCGCCTTCGGGAAGGTTATGGGAAAAAGCAATGTGCATGGGCTCCTTCGGGCTCGGGCGATCCATGCGTTGGACCTGACGACCATCGACGAAGAAGATATAGGACTTCGCAGTCCACTGGAGTCCGTAAGTATGGAATTTTTTGTACGAAACCCCGCCCATCATCACAACCGGACTCGTCTTGGGAGTCATATTGTGACTTCCGGTCTCGTCATTAAACCAGAGAGTGGTGTCGATTTTATCGTTTCCGGTACTGGTAAAACTCATCGCTGCTGACGGGCTTTTACCCATGTCCGCGTTACGCACGGAGAAATCCGCCCAGCGCCCCTTCGATTGCAGCACCCGAATGGATGCCTCAAAATACCCCTGCATGGATTCGAATTTTCCTTGGGTGCTCACACTCGCACCATTCCAGAAACCTGGCTTGGCGCCTGGCGCCGCCACAATCTCCAACGAAAGTTTTCCATCCACTAATTTAACGGCACCGGAAGAATTCCATTTCTTGGGGTCGAGTTCCTTGCCGTCAAAGTTCTCCTCCCAGATCGGCTTCAAGCCCATGCTCGGCGCGGCGGAAAGCGCGGCAGTGCTTAAAACAAGTAAAAGGGCGAAGCGCATGGCAGGGGTCTTTAAAAAGATAATATGAGGCCGGAGGCAGGCAAGCCCTACCCTATTGGTAGACCTTGACCCAATCGACCCGCATGGGCTCCGGACCCTTGGTCGGGTCGGGGAAATTCTTGGCAAAACCAGCCTCACCGAGGCCGCCATGACCGAAACTGATGGCCATCGGCTTCGACGTGCCGGGCTGCGTCATCTTCTGTACCAAGCGACCATCCACATACCAGCGGTAATCATTAGCCGTCCAGGCGAAGCCGAACTTATGAAACTTCTTACTGTAGCCATCCTTTGGGACCGGGTTCTCCTTGGGACTGAGCGATCGGCCGCGCTCATCATTGACGATATAAAGTCCCAGGCCGGCGTTATCGCCGCCGCCCCCGAAGTTCATACCAGCCGCGGGGGCCTTCATGTCTTCATTTCCAATGGAAAATCCGCCACTGTGACCAGGGGTCTTCGTAAAGAGAATCGACGCCTCGACGTAGCCGTAGCCAGAGGTCTTAAACTTGCCGTTCGTGTTCACACCGGAGCCTCGCCAGAACATCGGCTTATCCCCCGGGGTGATTTCGAGTGAAAGCTGCCCGTCAACCATTTTGACGACTCCGTTCGTGTTCCACTTCTTAGGATCAAGCTCCTTGCCATCGAAATTATCTTCCCAGACCAACTTCATAGTGCCCTCTGGCGATGCCTGCAGACCAAGGGTACAGGCAAGCAGAAGGAGAAGGCGCAGTGCTTTCACGTTCATAGGGGTAATGAAAAGTTAAAAAAACCTTCCTGCAGGGCAAGCAGGATAAAGGGCCAGATTCGGCTTAATTCTCGAAAATCGAGTCGATTTCCTTGCGGGAAAGCGGGCGACAATCTCCCAGCGGCATCTTGCGCAACACCAAGCCGCCGACCTGGAAGCGACGTAGCACCTTTACATGGAAACCAAAAATCTCAAAGAGTCGGCGAATTTCGCGCTTACGCCCCTGATCGAGATGGATCTCCAAGTGTGCAGCGTTATCGGGATGCCGAATGACCTTCTTGAAGCGGAGGTGCTCACCCTCCTCCACGGCCCCTTTAAGCAACCGAGGGGTCAAGGTAGGGTCGTAATCCCGGTTAAGAATAATTTCGTAGCGTTTAATGACGCCACCAGAGGGGTGCATCACTTTATTCGCCAACTCGCCATCGTTGGTCAGGATGAGGAGGCCTTCCGAATCCTTATCGAGTCGACCCACGCAGAACAGACGCAAGGCACCGTATTCCGGCGGCACCATGTCAAAAACCGTCTGACCACCGTGAGAGTCATCGTTGGTGCAAAGATAGCCGCGAGGCTTGTTCATCATCAGAACCACGGTACGCCCGAGCGGCTTCACGTGCTGCCCCTGGCAGATGACCGTGTCCACGGCCGGGTCGACGGGCTGTCCGGTCACGGCCAGCTTGCCATTGATCATCACCGACCCCGAGGCGACGAGGCGTTCGGCCTCACGCCGGGAGCAGACCCCCGCCTGAGCGAGGAACTTATGAATACGCATGGGTCCTTCGGCTGGCACGCCCTACGCATTGAGGCATTTACCCATGCAGGGCGAGACAATCAATCGGACGGAGGGGGACGGACTTTTCTCGCCCTCCACGGCCACCTTGTCCTACTGATGGGACATGCGCCTTATTGACGGAAACGCCATCGCCCAGCTGGTCCTCGCTGAAGTCAAGGAACGGGTCGCCAAACTCGCCCCGACTATCCCCCACGTCGCCTTTGTCCGCGTGGGCGACGATCCGGCATCGGTCTCCTATGTGACCAAGAAGCAGAAGACCGCCGCCGAAGTCGGCATGAAAGCCTCGCTCCAGCTCTTCCCCGAAACTGTCACCAAGGAGGAACTCTTCGCCCATCTTGACGCCTTAAATGCCGACGCCTCGGTCCATGGCATTCTCATTCAGGCCCCCCTCCCTAAGCACCTGCCGGAAACTGAAGTCTTCAACCGGGTCTCGCCGGACAAAGATGTCGACGGCTTCGGCACGCAGAGTATCGGTCGCCTTGTCCAAGAACTGCCTGGAGCTTTCGCTGCCTGCACGCCTGCCGGGGTCATTGAGCTCCTTCGCCGCTCGGGCATCGAAACCGCTGGTAAGCACGCCGTCGTCGTCGGCCGCTCGCTCATCGTCGGCAAACCCGCCGCCGCCCTACTCGTCGCCAAAGGTTGCGACTGCACTGTCACCATCGCCCACTCGCGGACGAAGGATCTGCCGGGCATCGTCCGCCAAGCCGACATCATCGTCGCCGCAATTGGCAAGCCCCGGTTCATCACCGCTGACATGGTCAAACCCGGCGCCGTGATCATCGACGTCGGCATCAACCGTATCCCAGATGCGACCAAAAAGACCGGCTACCGCATCGTCGGCGATGTCGACTTCGACGCTGTCTCGCCGAAGTGCGAAGCCATCACGCCCGTCCCCGGCGGCGTGGGCCCGATGACCGTGGCGATGCTGATGAAGAACACGCTCGACGCCTGCGAGCGCGCTCAAGCTCGTGGCTAATCCTCCCCCCATTCCGCCGCCCGCGGCGGGTTACTGGTGGCGCACCTTCGCCTGTCTGGCTGATATCATTCCGTTGATGTTTCTCGGCTGGGCCTTGGCGGCATTACTTGCCAGCCCCGAGGAACTCGCCGCCCGCAAGCAAACCGAAGCCTGGACCCAGCGCCTGACGAATCAATATATGCACGCCCTGCAGACCGGTAGCCAAAGAGAATTGCAGGGAATCGTTGATGCGGCACTTCACCCCAAGAAGGAAGATTTAGATGCCGCGGAAATCTGGATCACCTTTCAAGGCACGATGACGTTCATGACAATGCTCGGCGCCCTGACGATGCAGGAATGGCTCATGAAAGGACGTACCATTGGTAAACTCATCTTCAGCCTCCGGACCATCCAACTCCCCATGGCGGAGCCACCCAGTTTCCTCTCCGCCCTACTTCGCTCCGCATGGAAGGCCGCTTTCTTCGCCTTACCGAATCCACTTTTCATGATTCTGGGCATCATCAATTTCCACGTTCCGCTTTTCCGTCGCGATAAGCGCGCCTGGCATGACCTCTGGAGCCGCTCCCAGGTCGTCGACGCCCGCCTACCCTAAGCCCATGCGCTACGCCCTGCTCGCTCTCGTCTTGGCGTCGAAACTCACTGCGGCTGATTTAATCGTCCCTCCCCTCACGGAAGGAGCCCCGCAACCAGGCAAGCGTGCCACCGTGATCACCGCGGAATACGTCGGCACCAAGGTCCATCACCTCATCGCCCTACCGGACGACTGGACGCCCGACTGGAAGGCCCGTGGTAAGCACTGGCCAGTCATCGCCGAATACACGGGCAACTATTACCCTGGCTCTGGCTCGACGGGACAAGCCGAAGGGGCGGCCCTCGGTTACGGTCTAACACGCGGGAAAGCAATCTGGGTCATCCTGCCCTATGTGGCCAAGGATCATCATCAGAACGAGATCACCTGGTGGGGCGATATCGATGCGACCGTAAGTTACGCCAAGACGAACATCCCCCGAATCTGCAACGAATTTGGCGGCGACGCCAAGAAGGTCATCCTCTGCGGATTCTCACGCGGTGCCATCGGTGTCTCGTTCCTCGGCTTGCACGACGACGAGGTCGCAAAGCTCTGGTGTGGCCTGTGGGCGCATGATCACTTCGATGGGGCCACCGAATGGAAAGGCACCGAATGGGGCTCGCCGCTAGCGCGCTACCGGCAGGAGGCGGCGATCCGCCTGAAGCGATTACAAGGCCGACCCCTACTCGTCACCCAAGGCAGCGGTGCTGCCACCGTGCGGCCGCTCCTAGCCGCACAGTTGAGCGCCCCCAGCTGGACTTACGCCGATGTGGACATGCAGGCGCTCTACGGAAAGTTTCCCAATGAATCCGTCAAGCATCCTCACAACGACCGCTGGCTCCTGCGCGACTGCCCCCAGACGAACGCCGCGCGCGACTGGTTCGAAAGGGTGACGGCGTCGGACAAGCCCTCGAAGTAAGGCCTTCGCCAGCGGGCACAAAAAAGGCCCCGGGGTGAGCCGAGG
>CAIKRN010000175.1 GCA_903829855.1 uncultured Opitutia bacterium | reverse complement strand
TCCAGCGGGGCTGCGGTTCCCCTTTGATTTCCCTTCGTCCTAGGTAGGGCGGGTTGCTTAGAGGAATTGCTCTGCTCTCTCTAGGTCTTGGGTAGGGCGGGTTGTCCCCAACCCGCCGTTGACCCGATCGAGAATAGAAACTCGTAGAAGGTGCGCAGCTCACTCGGCGAACGGACGGCTGGGGACAGCCGTCCCAACCTGGCGGCAGAGGCCAACAACACGGGCCGCACGCGGTGCTGCCCTACCCCTCAAGACCGCGCGCTCCTTACCGATGATCCGGCTTCCAATGATTCACGCGGTTCACGAGATACTTCACGTAGATATCCGAATCATTGAGGCAAGGAATCTGCGAGAAGGTTTCGCCGCCGGCATGCACGAACGTCTCTTTTCCTTCTTCGCGAATTTCCTCGAGGGTCTCAAGGCAATCGGACGTAAAGGCGGGGCACATGACCAAGAGGTTCTTGGTACCTTCTTTGGGCAGGGCCTCCAGGCGCTTATCGGTGAAAGGCGAAACCCACGGCTCACCCGCCAGACGGGATTGGAAGGAAAGTTCGTATTGAGATTCCTTGAGTCCGGCGGCCGCGACGAAGAGGCGCGTCATCTCGACGCACTGGTGGCGGTAGCAGGTCGCTTGGCAGGGGCTGTAATGGGAGCAGCAATCCTTCATCTTCATGCAATGGGCCTTCGAAGGGTCACCCTTGCGTAGATGGCGTTCCGGCAAGCCGTGGTAAGAGAAGAGGAGCTTGTCGAATGGCTTCGTCAGCCAAGGCTGGGCGGATTCGACCAAGGCGTCGATGTAAGCTGGGTCGTTATAGAAAGGCTGCAGGACATGGTACTTCACGCCGGGCGCGAGACGCTTGAGTTCTTCCTGCACCTTGACGACGACAGTCTCATACGAAGACATCGCGTAGTGCGGATACTGGGGCATCACGAACAGGTCGTCGATGCCGGCGGCGATCACCTTCTCCACCGCTTCGGCGCAAGACGGCGTACCATAACGCATGCCCATAATCACCGGCAGGCCCGTGGCCTTCTCCAGCTTGGCGCGCAGCTTGTCCGTCGTGACCACCAAGGGCGAACCCTCCGGGGTCCAGACACTGGCGTAGGCCGCGGCGCTCTTCTTGGGACGCGTCCGGAGGATGATGCCTTCCAACAGTAGCCAGCGCAGCGGAGCCGGGTAATCGATGACACGATCGTCGTTCAGGAATTCCCGCAGATAGTTCCGCACATCGGGCACGGAAGTGCTCTTCGGAGAGCCGAGATTCAGAAGCAGGATACCTTTGCGGGACATAGGAGCAAAAGAGGCGGGACGATGGGCGATGTCAAACGCCAGAGGCAACCACGGTGTCAACGACGGCTTGGAAGGTCTCAATCCGGGCCTGCGGCGTGATGCCGTGGCCGAGGTTGAAGATATGGCCAAGGTCACCGGCGTTATCGGCCAACACGGCCTGGGTCGCGGCGGCGGCGGCGGCGGGCTCCCCCGTCATAAATTCAGGGTCCAGATTCCCTTGCAGGCAGATCGGCCGTCCCGCGAGTAGGCGCACCTGCGAAAGCGGCATCGTCCAATCGACCCCGAGGCACGGCACGCCGGTTTGCGCGAGCGCGGCAGCCTGCGGCGACTTGCCCTTGGCGTATAGAATCACGGGGGCACCGGCTGGCAGGCGTTCCAAGACCGCCCGGATGTAGCGCAACGAGAACTCTTCGTAATCGGCACCGCTCAGCGCCCCGGCCCAGCTATCGAAAATCTGAATCGCATCGGCACCCGCGGCGAACTGTCGCGTGAGGTATTGCGCGACGGCGTCGGTCAGGATCTCCAGGATGCGATGCATCATCTTGGGGTCCGCCTTGAGCAGCGCCTTCGTCTTGGGGAAATCTTCCGAGCCGCCGCCCTCGACGAGATAACAGGCGAGCGTCCAGGGTGAGCCAGCGAAACCGAGTAAGGTCTTGTTCAGTCCGAGCTCCTTGCGGAGAATCGTGAGTGCGTCGTAGACGTATTGCAGCCGGTCGGCGGCGCCTTCGAGTTTCAACGTCGCGACATCGGCGGGAGAGGCCAGCGCTCGCTCCATGGCGATACCGCCTTCATCGCGGAAACGATAGCCGACCCCGAGCGCCTCGGGAATCACGAGGATATCCGAGAATAGAATGGCGGCATCAAGCTGCGGGAAACGGCGGAGCGGCTGGAGCGTCACCTCAACGGCGAGTTCGGGGGTGCGGACCATCGTCACGAAATCCGACTTCGCCTTGAGGGCCCGGTATTCCGGCAGGTAGCGACCGGCCTGACGCATAATCCAGACCGGCGCCCGGTCATGGGGCTGGCGGCGGAGGGCGGCGAGGAAGCGGTCGCGGGAGTTCATCAGGACCCCTTCAGCCAATCCTGCGGTTTCAGATAATGCGAGACTAGTCGTTCTTCCGGGGTACCCGAGGCGGGCTGGTGTCCATAGTGCCACTGCACGCGGGGCGGGAGGGACATTAGGATCGATTCCGTCCGACCACCGGACTGCAGCCCGAAAATGGTACCACGGTCGAAGACCAAGTTGAATTCGACGTAGCGGCCGCGACGGACCTCCTGCCAGTTACGCTCGCGCTCCCCATACGGGGTATCCTGGCGGCGGCGCAGGATCTCGGCGTAGGCCGGTCCAAAGGCGTCGCCCACCTTCTGCATCATTCCGAACGCTGCCTCAAAACCACCCTCGGTGAAGTCATCGAAGAACACGCCACCGACCCCGCGCTGTTCCTGGCGGTGCTTCAACAGGAAGTAGTCGTCGCACCAATTCTTGAACTTCACGTAGTGGGCGCCCGTGGCCTGCTCGGCCGCACGGTGCCAGGAGACTGCATCCTGATCGAAGCCGTAATAAGGCGTCAGATCGAACCCGCCACCAAACCACCAGACCGGATTAGGACCATCGGTGCAGAAGAAGCGCACGTTCATATGCGACGTCGGACAATAAGGGTTGAGCGGATGCTGGACCACCGAGACGCCCATGGCGCGGAAGCCTTTGCCCGCGAGATCGGGCCGGGCGATGGTGGCGGATGGAGGTAAGGCGTGGCCGCGGACATCCGAGAAAGCCACCCCGCCCTTTTCAATCACCGTACCGCCGGCGAGGACGCGCGTCCGGCCGCCGCCGCCTTCGGCGCGCTTCCACTCGTCCGTGATGAAGCGAGCCTGCCCGTCGACTTCCTCAAGAGTCGCGCAAAGGCGATCCTGCAGGCTGGTCAGGTAATTTCTGACGAGGTCGGGGTTCATGATGACCGTACTCAATCCGAGCCGACGGGGCTGGTCAACGAAGCCTCGACTAACCCGACAAGAATCCACCCCCGCTTATCGCCCTTCAGCGGGAACTACTAGGTAGACCTTGATGGGGGCCCGTAAATCGGCAGGGTCAGACCACGCCATGAACCCAGAATTCAAGCTCCTCCTGCTTTTCTGCCTGGCCGGTATCTTCGCCTTGGGGCTGCCATGGGCGGCGTGGCAGCGCGTGCGGAGCCTAGAAAAGAAGTACGGCCGAATCCTCCTCGTACGCGGCGTGACCGGTGCGCAGGCCGCCCGGATCGTACTCCTGCGCGGCGAGGTCCCGCAGGTCGACGTCGATGAGAGCACCATCGCCGTGACGGATTTTTATTCGGCCTTCGAACCAGCCATCAAACTCTCCAGCGGCGTCTACTCCGGCAAGCGGCTCTTCGACGTCGCGCGCGCGGGGCGCCTCGCGGGTCATGCCCTGCAGCATCGCGACCGCAAGCTCGGTGGACTCGCGTCTTGGGATTCATTCATGATCCTCTGGGGGAACGCCTGGCCGATCCTACTCCCCCTCACCGTCATCGCCGGCAAAGGTCGTCCGTGGGCGCTGATTGGTTTCGCCCTCGTCGCAATCGGCATCGCCATCGGACATCTCCTCAAGCACGCGCAGGTCCAGGACGCCGCCCGGCGCGGACGCCGTGAACTCGACGGGGCGAAGCTGCTCGACGGGCACCCCGACGAGGAAGTCGACGCCGCCTTCCTGGCCGCGCGTCTGGACCACATGGCCCTGCCGTATTCAAAAACGTGGCTGCGGCTGCTGTTTTCCTGAGCGAAAGACCTTACTCTTTTAGACTTCTCCTCACAGAGACGGGAGCCAAAATCCAAAACGATGATTCGTCGGTCACTCGGCCTCCTGCTTATATTGCTTATCGCTGGAGCATTGCTCTCCCTACTACTGACCGATGCTCACCTCACACCAGAGATGAGCAGCGCCAGTAGCCCCGTAAATGGTACCGCACCACAGCTGACAAAGCCTCCCCGCAGCGCCAACGCCCTGAGACTTGATGAACGGAAAAACGTCGTTCCCGTCCTGGACGATAAGGTTCTCATCAGGCTACAGCCTTCGGAGTATCAGTTAGACCTCAGCTTCAAGGAATGGATAGCTGGAATCAATGGCGTGCGTTGGGATATAGCTTGGCGCAGTTCAGAGACCTATGACGAGGCGAGGCACAAAGTAGCGGCCTCCTTCAACGCCGCCATGCAGACGGAAAGATATCGGGCCTTACGGGCTCAGGAGGAGAACCTGACTCGCGAATACCCCACCGCCGCCCCCGACCGCAAGGCGGTCATCATGGCTGACCTCATCAAAGGCAGAGCGGAAAGTGTGATCATCTTAGAAAAGTACCTCGATGCGCCCTTGCCCTTCCGCCTTTCCCCGTTGTCGCCGGATGAATTAGAAATCGCTGCCCGCGGAAGACCTGAACCGAGGTTCCTCCGCTAGCAGGACGATAAGCGGCCTTGTGCAGAAACCCCGCAGGCCTGGAGCGACATCCGGACGAGGAGATTGCCGCCGCCTTCTTGGCCTCCCGACTGGAACACCTCTCGCTGCCATTTTCCCGCACCTGGTGGCGGCTGATTTTCTCCCGGTAAGGGGAAATCGACCCGAACCCGAGCAAAACGGGTGGGCCGCGGCCTCTTTCCGGGAACTTCCGCTTCCCCTCGGAGTTATATTTATCATATATTCCATCCATGAAACGTTTCCTCGCCCTCCTCTGCCTCGTGGCCGTCGCGATTTTCGGCATCGGCTATTTCCGCTCGGCCGCCGCCGATAAGGCGGCCCGCGGCAGCAACCCCCGGAATAGCGGGGCCAGCGCAAGCAACCTGAACAGCGACAAGGGCTCCACCCGCAGCGCCAAGTCCCTCCACTTGAGCAAGGGTGACAATGTGGGCACCGGCATTGAAGAAAAAGACCTTGTGAAACAATCCGCCCCCGTCGCCGAACTCGATGCGAAGTTCGCCAACTGGCGCAGTGATGGCCGCAAAATCGTCGAAGAGATGGCCGGCGGCGACCGCCAAAAAATTGGGGCCGCTTTTTCGATCTCGATGCAGAGCGAAGATTTCCGCGCAGGGTTCGCGCGCTCCCGGGAACTCGAAGCCGAATACCGTGCCGCCAGCGATGATCGCAAGCCCGCCATCATGGAAGAGCTGAGTGCCATCCGCGAAAAAGGCCTCGCCGTCCTGCGTCAGAATATGAATCAGGCGGTGGCCAACCCTGCCAACGTACCGAACGTCAGCGTTGTCGGCGGCACCCTCGGCACCCCTCAAAATGGGCCCGCCCCCGCCGCGCCAGCCGCCCCCGCCCCGCCGCCCCCCGCCCCCGTCTTTCAGTAAGCCTGGCGGCCCTAGACGGAGGACTTTCCACGGGAGGCAAAGCCTTCCGCCAGCAGGCGAAATTCCGAAAGTAAACGCTGCATGGCCGTAAAGCCGGCATGCTTTTCGCCCGTTGCCTCGTGCAGATACAGGTCACGACGCACCTCGACCATGATCGACTGCACGCGCGACTGCTTTCCGAAGTAATCATTCGGCACCATTGTGCCCGCGAACGGTGTATCGACGCCGACCGATAAGCCGTGCGCCCGGAAAAACCTTTCTGCCAGCGCCAGCAGCTCCGCGGAAGTGTGCATCCCTTCCGTCCCGAGACCAATCTCCGGCGGCGCGGCGAAATCCACTTGCGTCGGCAAGGCCAGCGACGGGAAAGTATGCGCGTCGATGATGAGGCAATGCTCGAAACGTTCGAGGCGTTGCCGCGCGGCGAGATTGAGTCGCGCGTGATGCGGCCAATAAAATAGCTGCATGATTTCTTCACGGCGGGCGGGCGTGAGCTCGCGCAAGACCTCGCCACGCGTCGTCCGCACATACGTCGCCCCCATCCCGTATTCGGCGCAGCGCTCCCGGGAGTCATCGGGGAAGCGCTCCACGTCCACGACCAGCCGCGACCAGCCCGCGCGGATCGATTGATCAGCCGGAGCCCCGGCGGCGAAAAGTTCATCCGCATACCAATCCGTCAACCGGAGGAGTTCCTGACGGAGCCCCGCCGGCGAGGGAAGGAAGTCCGCCTCATAAGCCGCCGGAAAGGCCGTCGAGGCATGCGGGATATGTAAAACCAGGGGATTCATAATATTAATATACCCAAAAGGGTACTTAAGTCATTCCTAGTCAGTGTCATAAGACTTAATCTAGTTTCTGAAACCTTGACCGCTGGCCGGGGTTTCATTCAGTGAACCTCCCTCAACCACATGAAACTCAAACTCGCATTCCTCCTGGCCCTGATCTCCACGGCCGGACTCATCGCCGCCGACGCTCCTAAGCCCGACGCTCCTAAGGGCGACGCCCCTAAGGGCGAAGGCAAGCGCAAGGGCCCTTCGAAGCCTGACTCCGTCTCGGACGACGATTGGAAGAAGTTCCTCGCTGCCTCCGAAAAGGCCAAAGAAGACCCGGCCGTTAAGGCCGCTGATGCCAAGCTCAAGGAAGACCCGAAGGATGCCGACGCCCGCAAGGCTCTGATGGAAGCCCGCAAGGCCGCCATCCTCAAGGCTGACGCCTCCCTCGACAGCGTCCTCAAGGCCCTCGAAGAAGCCCGCGGTAAGGGCAAGGGCAAGAAGAAGAAAGACGAAGCCGCTAAGTAATCTTCGGATTATAGGCTCCCACCAGACCCCGGCTTGCCGGGGTCTTTTATTTGCAACCCTGCCGCAACGGTGGTGTACAATAGGGGTAATTCCTTAGATGCGCCCTCTTACCCTACTCCTCCTCGGCACGCTGATGCTCAGCGTCCCAACCCTGTCGGCCGCCGATGCCAACGACAGCCCCGCACCCAAGAAAGCCCGCGGCGGTAAGGCTCCATTTCCAGATTCCGTGGCCGGCGTCGAAGCCGCGGATTTAGCCAAGCTCAAGGTCGCCCTAGGGGCTACCTATATGGACGAAACGATCGTGGCCGCCCGCAAGCGCCTCGCGACGCTCAATGATCGGCGGAAATTTGCCAAAGGAAGCAACGAGCAGAAAGACCTCAAAGAAGACTTCGACAAGGCCGTCGACGATCTCCGCAACGCCACCCTGGCAGCCGTTCAGAAACAAGATCCTAGCCTCACCAAGGAAACGGTGATGACCGTCTTAAATGCCATCGAAGAAGAGCGCCGTCAGGCCGGCCAAGCCGCCGCCCAGAAGGCGGCCCAGAAAATGGCTGAAGAGCGTAAGGCGGCCGAGGACGCCAAACCCCAGACCGAAATTGCCAAGGCCGATACACCGAAGGGCGACGCCAAACCCGAAGGCAAAAAAGATAAGGCCGGTGCGAACGCCAACCAAGCGAAGGCCATGCTCGCCGACGTCGACGGGGTTTCGAAGGAAGACATGGCGAAGTTCCGCGCTGCCGCCGCTAAGGTTCGCCAAGATCCCGCCGTCGTCGCAGCCCGGGCCGCGATCAGCGAGCTGAAGAAACGGAATGAATATGCCTCCGCCGACGAAAAGAAGGGTATGCGCAACGAGTTCGAAGCCACCCTCGGCGACCTCCGGAAAGCGAATATCGCCGCCTTCACCCAACACGCCCCGACGCTCTCCAAAGACACCATTGAAACCATTCTCGATGCCATTGAGGCCCGCCTCAAGGCTAGTGCCCAGAAGCCCGCTAAGAAATAATTTTACCTACACCACCCCACGTCATGAAACAGTTTCTCTCCCTGCTCCTCGCTGCCGCCATCGGCTCCGCTTCCACTTATTACCTCACGGTGATGCGCCCTGGCGCCCAAACCGCGGTCACCGCTCCGGCGGAAAGCAAAGAGGGTGCCGCCAAGATCGCCGTCGTCGCGAACCCTTCAGAAGAGACCCCTCGCAAATCCACGAACTCGAAGTTCGGTGGACGCTCGGGCGGCAATTTCCTCCCAGAAGAAATCGATGGCGTGACGCCGGAGCAGCTCAACAAATGCAAGGCAGCCTTCTTTAAGTCCTTCCAAGACGAAGGCGTGAAGGCCGCGCGCGCCAAGCAGATGGAATTACGCAAAGAGGCTGAATACGCCTCCGATGACGAGAAGAAGAACATGCGCGCCAAATTTGAAGACGCCGCGTTCGACCTCCGGAAAGCGACCAAGGCCGCCCTGCTCGCCGCCGATGCCGATCTCACCGAAGACGCCGTGGATAAAGTCCTCGACGCCGTCGAAGAGCGCATGAAGCAGCGCCTCCAGCAGTTCCAGAACGCAAAGAAGAAGTGAGACGGTAGAATAAGAGGACTGCGTAGAGGACTGCGTAGAGGGCTGAATCGATTAAGGGTAGGGACGGCTGTCCTCAGCCGTCCGTTCGCCGAGAGAGATACGTATGCCCCTTCGGTCCTGCATCTAGGTAGGGACGGCTGTCCTCAGCCGTCCGTTCGCGGAGAGAACTACGCATGTCGGGCGAGTTCCTATCCTCGATCCGGTCAACGGCGGGTTGGGGACAACCCGCCCTACCTCAAGACATCGAGGAGGCAGAGCACGACCTACCTTAATTACCCCCTCGGCCCTCGTGTCCCCTCGAAGGCTCCGCCTTCGCTGGTAGGGATGGCTGTCCTCAGCCGTCCGTTCGCGGACAGACGTGCGCACCACGGGCGAGTTCCTATCCTCGATCCGGTCAACGGCGGGTTGGGGACAACCCGCCCTACCCAAGGCATCGAGGGGACAACCCGCCCT
>CAIKRN010000174.1:0-25000 GCA_903829855.1 uncultured Opitutia bacterium | reverse complement strand
TGCGTCTAAGATGATCGGGACTAAGCAACGCGCCGAAGTTGTGGGCTGTAGCAGCAGCAGTGCTGTTATAGCGGTAGGAGAGCGTTCCAGCAGCGGCGAAGCGGAAGCGGTAAGCGACCGTGGAGCGGCTGGAAGTGAGTATCCAGACATAAGTAACGATAAGAATGGTCGAAATCCATTCCGCCGTAAGGATAAGGTTTCCAGGGCAAGGGTCGTCCCCCCTGGGTTAGTCGGGAGCTAAGCCGAGGCCGTAAGGAGTAGGCGATGCACATCAGGTTAATATTCCTGAACCAAGTAGAGAGGACGGGATCATGGAGTCAGCAGACCTTATTGACTTGGCAGTCCAAGGCTACGGCCGAGGACGTGCTGATGAAGTGATCTCCAGGAAAAGCCTCTACATTAGCCCGTACCGCAAACCGACACAGGTATCCGGGATGAGTATTCTAAGGCGCGTGAGTTAAACCTCCTCAAGGAACTCGACAAATTAACCCCGTATCTTCGGTATAAGGGGTGCTCCGAGCAATCGGAGTCGCAGTGAAGAGGCCCTACCGACTGTTTAGCAAAAACACAGCTCTCTGCTAAGTCGCAAGACGACGTATAGGGAGTGACGTGTGACCAATGCGGAAAGGTGAAAGCTGGAGCTGCAAGGTTCCGGTCTAAGCCCCCGTGAATGTCGGCCGTAACTATAACGGTCCTAAGGTAGCGAAATTCCTTGTCGGGTAAGTTCCGACCTGCACGAATCACGTAACGAGTAGGGCATTGTCTCGAGGAGGGGCTCAGTGAAATTGTAGTCGCGGTGAAGATGCCGCGTTCCCGCAGCAGGACGGAAAGACCCTATAGACCTTTACTGTAACCTGGTATTGGCGCTTGAGATGTGATTCGTAGAATAGCTGGGAGACTTCGAAGTCCGACCTCAGGGTCGGATGGAGTCGAAATATGAAATACCAGTATTCATTTCTTAGGCTTCTAACCCATATTCCATTAGCTGGAGTGGGGACATTGCTAGGGGGTCAGTTTGACTGGGGCGGTCTCCTCCGAAAGAGTAACGGAGGATTGTGAAGGTCAGCTCAGGCCGGTTGGTAATCGGCCGTCGAGTGCATGGATATAAGCTGGCTTAACTGCGAGACCTACAAGTCGAGCAGGTACGAAAGTAGACCCAAGTGATCCGGTGACGCATCGTGGGATGCTCATCGCTTAAAGGATAAAAGGTACCTTAGGGATAACAGGCTGATAACGCCCAAGCGTTCATAGCGACGGCGTTGTTTGGCACCTCGATGTCGGCTCATCACATCCTGGGGCTGGAGAAGGTCCCAAGGGTTCGGCTGTTCGCCGATTAAAGTGGTACGCGAGCTGGGTTCAGAACGTCGTGAGACAGTTCGGTCCTCTATCCGCTGTGGGCGCAGGAGATTTGAGGGGTTCATTTGTTAGTACGAGAGGACCGCAAATGACATGCCTCTGGTGTTCCGGTTGTCACGTCCGTGGCACCGCCGGGTAGCTAAGCATGGAACGGATAAGCGCTGAAAGCATCTAAGCGCCAAGCCTTTCCCAAGATAAGATCTCCCTATAGAACCCAGGTAGACCACCTGGTTGATAGGTCGCCGGTGTAAGCGTAGCGATACGTTGAGCCTAGCGATACTAATGTTCGATTGATCTGCAATTGGCTTCTTAGCCGTTTTAAAGTACGTCTAGGCCGATAGCATTACGGAATAGTAGTTTTAATATGCGCAAACTGTTTATCTTTCCCTATGACGGTAGCTCGCCCCTGGCGAAAACCATCTCATGATCACCCATCAGAGAGCTACCCGAGGACACATTCTGGTGATCATGGGCGCATGGAAACACTCGTTCCCTTCCCGAACACGATAGTTAAGCATGCAGCCGCCGATGGTAGTGCACCCCCGCTGGTGTGCGAGAGTAGGTCATCGCCAGGTTCACGGACCCCGGTCTCCGCAAGGAGATCGGGGTCCCCTTATTTACACGGTTCGCGCCGGCTAGCAGGACATGACTCCTGCTGGCCGGACCCGTCGTGCCTGCTGCCTTGGCGGCGCGGCGTCCTCCAGACGATTCAGGCCGGCCTCCTCAGTCCTTCGCCCGCTGAGTCGAGGGTCCAGAGACTAACCAACGAGCAGGTGTTCACCCGCGGCTGGCGAGTTCACCTAAGGTGAGGCGCGAGCCAGCGGTTTCCAGGAGGGCCCGTTCAATCGATAGTAATTCCTTGGCCGCCGGATCCGAGGTGAGATCAGGCTCCCCTTCGGCCCCAGCGGAATGCATGTCCACGAGTGCCCAGAGCTCCCCGACGGTCATGGGCTCAAGCGGCCGGGCAGGGCGATGGCCACCGGTCCGACTCTCCATCGCCAAGAGGTTCGTGGCCCGCAGCATCTGAAGGCAGCCTTCGGCGACGGTCGCCGGGACGCGTGCCGCGTCGGCGATATCATCGGCTGTCGGGCCGGGCTTACCGCCACGGTAGCGTCGCAGGGTTTCTGCCGCGCAAACAAAGGCGAGGGTGCGGCGCGCCCGATGGCTAAGCCCTTCCCAGGCCTTGTGGCGGGCTAAGGCGCGCCTGTTTTGATAGGCATAGGCCACCTGTCCTCCGATGAGTACAAAGAGCCAAGTCAGGTAAGTGCCGAACATGAGTACCAGAACGATACTCAGTTCTCCGTACAAGCTCTGGAATTGGGTCACCTTACCGACATAGAGTGCGGCCAACTGATGGTTCATGGTCACCAGGAGGGAAATGGTGAGCCCGCCGAGGAGAGCGGCACTCCAGCGGACACGCACATTCGGCATCATGCGATTGAAGGCTGCGAAAGCAGCCGTGAGTAACCCAAGTGAGATGAGCACTGGGCCGCTGCCACTGATGAACGCGACAAGGCGAGCCCCGCCGGGAATCCGCTCCGCCCACTCGGTAATCATCTGGGTGTCGCTCCCGATTATTGAAGTAATGGATGAGGCCGAAAGCATTGTCAGGGTCGTCGCTCCGACTAAAAAGAAGAGCATGAGGAAGAGGAGATAATTGGCGAAACGATCGCGCCAGCTGCGGCCATAACGCACGCCCCAGATTCCGTTGAGGGCATCTTCCACGCGACTTAGCATCATCACGGCGAAGAAAAGGATGAGGAGCAATCCGATCACGCCCGCTTGGCCATTCGCTGCATTTTCCAACATGCGATTAACGAGTCCGTCGAGGTCTGGATTGATCTCTCGCAGGGTTGCCTGATGCTCGGGTGCGGCGGCGGCGGCCTGCGCGACCACTTGAGGAGCGATGTATTCGACGGCCGCGACAATCGCCTGCTTCGCCGGATTATCCCGCTTACCTTCGGAGTGCGAAAGGATGTAGCCCGAGACCGTCAGGGCGAGGGCGAGGAGCGGCCCGAGTGACATTAAGGTGTAGTATGTCAGTGCGGCCGATTGCTGCGGTAGGCGGTTGTCGCGGATTCCATGCCAGGTCGTGGCGATTACTCGCCATCCCGCCATCACGCCGCCGCGCCAGCCGCGCGCCGCGAGGCCTTCGGGCGTCCAGCTCGCATCGAGTAGGGCAGGGGGTCGTAGGAGTAGGCCGATTTCTTTAAGTGGGGCCGAAGTCATAGGCTGAAGGTGGGGCGGCCTGGGTCCGGCCGCAATCCCCGGCCGCTGCCACCCCCGGGGAATAGCGTGAGCAACACCAACAAGTGGCGTTTGCAGGTTCGGGGTTGGCCCGATTTTGTTAGGGTCTTCCCCCTAAAGGGGCTCACTCATCAAAAAACCGTTAAAAACACCCATTGTGAATAAAGTTTTTGCCCGAAGTACCCGATTGTCAGCGGGTTGCGTAAAAACACTAGATGTAGCGGTGAAATAAATTTGCAGACCCTACATCTAGTATTATCTCCCATGCATACCACTTTACGAGCGGCCCCCATCGGCCCCTAAAAGACCCTTTTCCCCATTCTCCAGTCCATGGAAACCATCACCATCAAAGTCGGCCAAAAAACCTTCATCCTCGATAAAACTAAAGCCGAGGAAGCTTTCGCCAACAAGCGCGTCATCAACGGTCGCGAGACCATGTTCTTCAACATCCTCCCGCTGAAATATCAGTGGGCATATGATCTCTACAAGACGATGAAGAATAACCATTGGGAGCCGGAAGATATCCCGATGCAGAAGGACTGCGAACAATGGCGCGACCAGACGGGTCAGATCAGCGAGATTGATCGCTGGATTGTTAAGATGGCCATCGGTTATTTCTCCGCTGCGGAAGGCATCGTCGGCGACAACATCATCCACGTCGTCCGCGAGGTCGTCACCGCCCCGGAGCTCAAGCTCGTCCTGGGCCGTCACGCGCACGAGGAGAACATCCACGCGGACTCGCTTGTCTACATGATCTCCTCGCTCGGTATCAATCCGCACGAGTGCGAGGCGATGTTCGAGGACATTCCCACGATCGCCAACAAGGCGGCCTTCGTCGTCAATAATTCCCGTGCACTGCGCCGTAAACTCGACCTCACGAAGCTCGAGGACAAGCAGGCGCTCGCGCATAACATCTTCCTCTTCGGCCAGTGCATGGAAGGTACGCAGTTCTACGGCCTCTTCGGCATGGTGCTGTCACTCGCTCGCCAGAATAAATTCCCAGGCATCGGCCAGATGTTCCGCTACACGCTGCGCGACGAATCCAATCACATCGATCTCTTCCGCAACCTGCTCGCCGAGCTGGTGAAGGAGAATCCCGATGTCTGGACGCCAGCCTTCAAAGAAGAACTGCGTCAGCTCATGGCGAACGCCGTGTCGCTCGAGAAGGAATTCATCCGCGACTGCCTGCCCGTCAACGGACTGGGCCTCTCGTCCAAGGAATTCGAGCAGTACATCGACTTCATCGCCGACCGCCGCCTGCGTAATTGCGGGCTCGACCCGTTGATGGCCGAGACGACCAATCCTTTCCCCTGGCTTTCCGAAATGATGGATCTCAAGAAGGAGCAAAACTTCTTCGAAGGTCGCGTTACCGAATACCAGAAGCAGGGCGCACTTGGCACCGTTAACGACGACGAACTTTGATCGCGTCGTGACCAAAGTCGGACGCAATGCACCGCGCGTCTGACTTGGCACATTTCCTGTTCTTACCCCTCCACACCTCTCTGATAATAAAAATATGCACCGGCCGCCGCCGGCGCTATCCCTTCCCATCTCCCATCATCTTCAATTTCTCTCACCCTCTCTCCCTTCACCGTAATTCATGAAATCCGAACTCCCTTTCTTCCGCGAAGACGTTGCCCTTAAAAACGCCGTCCGCTCCCCCGCCGACTCCAAGCCCCGCTTCAACTGGCGAGAGTCCCTCCCCGCCGCGGCCGCTGGTGCCGTCGTGCCCATCGCCTCTGGCATGGATGCCGCTTTGATCGCCGATATTGTCGGCGCCGCCCTCACCGATCTCCTCGTCGCGCGCGAGGAGCAGGAGATTTTCACCGAGTCTAACCGCCTTTTCGTCGCGGCGATTGCCAGCGACGTCGCCCGCCACCTTTCTCTGTCCGGGACGCAGGTCGGTGAGACCCTGGTGCTCCAAGCGATCGAAGACGCCCTTGTGCGCTATAATCGTCATGACGTCGCAAAGAGCCTGCTGTTCTCCCGCGGTAGCAACGGTGCGGCTACGGATGAGCCCGTTTCCATCACGACCCGGCTGATGCGCCGCAACGGCCAGATTGTGCCGTGGATCCCGAACAAGATTACCGTCGCGGTCCGCCTCGCCTTCCTCTCGCTAGCGCAGGATCCCGCGCCTTCCGTGCGCGTCGCCGCGGGCGTTACCCGCCGCGTGGCTGACTCCGACCAGAATATCATCGGCATCGAAGAAGTGCAGGACCTCGTGCAGGAAGAGCTGATGCGTCAGGGCCATTACAAGGTCGCCCAGAGCTACATTCTCTACCGCGCCTTCCGCACGCGTAAGCGTGAGGAGCAGGCGGCGCTGCCTCCGGTCGTCGATGACCGCCAGGAGTCGATGATTCTCGTCAAGAGCCCCGATGGCTCCACCTATCTCTGGAACGGCGACGAGCTACGCAAGCGCATCGCCTTCGCTTCCTCGGGACTCGAGCTCGTCCGCACGGCGGACGAAATCGAATCCGAACTACGCCGTGGCGTCTTCAACGAAATCACCGAGGCCGATCTCCGTAAGACAATCGAGCTGAATGCCAAGAGCCTCGTGGAAGTTGACGCGGACTTCGCTAAGTTCGCCGCCCGCATCTGCCTTTCCTATATTTACGAAGAAGTCCTCGGTTGGAGCATCGTCCGCGACGGGGTTTCTCAGCTCCGCGAATTCCATCGCGCTCAGTTCGCCGCTTATGTGGAACGCGGTATCGCGATCGGCCGACTTTCGCCGGAACTGCGCAAGTACAACCTCGCCAAACTCGCGGAGGCCCTCGACCCGATGGCTGACCTCGAGTTCGAACTACTCGGCGTCCAGACGATGTATGATCGCTACCTCATTATCGACAAGACGGTGAAGCCCGCCCGCCGCCTCGAGACACCCCAGTTCTTCTGGATGCGCGTCGCGATGGGTCTCTTCCTCCAGGAGCCGAAGAACCGCGAGGAATGGGTCATCCGCCTCCATGCGCTCTATAAGTCCCGCCGCTTCTGCAGCTCGACCCCGACGCTCTTCAATGCCGGCACGCTCCACAGCCAGCTCTCCTCCTGCTACCTCTACCAGGTCAACGACACGATCGAGTCCATCATGATCCGTGGTATCGCGGAAAACGCCTTCCTCTCCAAGTGGGCCGGCGGCCTCGGTGGATCTTGGACTTCTGTCCGCGGCACGGGCTCCTACATCAAGGGCACCAACGGCGAATCGCAGGGCATCATTCCGTTCCTTAAGTTGCACAACGACCAGCTCGTCGCCGTCAATCAGGGCGGGAAGCGCCGCGGCTCCGGCTGCGCCTACCTCGAGACTTGGCACAATGATATCGAGGACTTCCTCGAGCTCCGTAAGAACACCGGCGACGACCGCCGCCGCACGCATGACATGAACACGGCGAACTGGATTCCCGACTTGTTCATGAAGCGCCTCAAGAATCGCCAGAACTGGACGCTCTTCCTTTCCAACGAAGTCCCGGATCTGCACGAGACCTTCGGCGCCAACTTCGAGAAACGCTACGTCGCCTACGAAGCCCTCGCCAAGCAGGGTAAGATTTTCGGTAAGGAGATGCCCGCCCTCGAGCTTTGGAAGAAGATGCTCGGGATGATTTTTGAAACGGGCCATCCGTGGATCACCTTCAAGGACCCTTGCAATGTCCGTTCCCCGCAGGACCACGTCGGCGTTATCCACTCCTCCAACCTTTGCACCGAGATCACGCTCAACACGAGCGCTGAGGAAACCGCGGTCTGCAACCTCGGATCCGTCGTCCTCGACTCCCATCTCAAGGCCGATGGCAGTATCGACCATGCGATGCTCCGCGAGACCGTCACGGTCGCGGTGCGTGCCCTCGACAACGTCATCGATATCAACTTCTACCCGACCAAGGCCGCCGAGGTTTCCAATCTCCGCCACCGCCCCGTCGGCATGGGCGTGATGGGCCTCCAGGACTGTCTCTATCGCCGAGATATCTCCTTCGCCTCCGACGCCGCGGTCGAGTTTAACGACGAGATCATGGAAGCCGTCGCCTACTACGCGTACGACACCTCCGCCGATCTGGCCGCTGAACGCGGCACCTACAGCTCCTACAAGGGATCGAAATGGGATCGCGGCTTGCTGCCTCAGGACACCGTCGACCTGCTCGAGCAGGAGCGCGGCGAACCGATCGAGGTCAAACGCGGCGGCCTCATGGACTGGGCGCCGGTCCGCGCCAAAATCGCCAAGAGCGGTATGCGCAATTCTAACGTCCTCGCGATCGCTCCGACCGCCACGATTTCCAATATCGTGGGTAGCTCGCCTTGCATCGAACCGACGTACAAGAATCTCTTCGTGAAGAGCAATCTCTCCGGCGAGTTCACCGAACTCAATGGCTACCTCGTGCGCGATTTGAAGAAGCTGGGTCTGTGGAGTCAGAAGATGATGGAGCAGATTAAGTACTTCGACGGCGAGCTGCAGGACATCGCGGAGATTCCTCAGGTCATCAAGGACAAGTACCTGACGGCCTTCACGATTGAAAATAAGTGGCTCATCGACGCCGCCGCCCGTCGCCAGAAGTGGATCGACCAGGCTCAGTCGCTGAACCTCTTCCTGCCGACGGCGGACTTGAAGATGCTCTCCCATATGTACCAGTACGCGTGGCGCACGGGTCTCAAGACCACCTATTATCTCCGCACCCTCGGCGCTTCCAATATCGAGAAAGCCACCGTCGAGAAGGCTGCCAAGAAGGAGGAGTATACCGCCGAGGAAGTGAAGGCCTGCTCAATCGAAGCTATGCGCAACGGCGGCACCTGCGAGGCCTGCCAGTAAGAGCAACCAGAAGGCCAGAGAAATGAGGGCGTCCGCAAGGACGCCCTTCTTATTTCCCAACCTCAAGCCCCAGCTAAATATCCGGTCTCTGGTTTCCCTTTGAGCGCCCAACCGCCAGCCGCCAGCTTCGTCCTATACTCTATACTCGATACTCCATACTCTGCTCCGCTATCTTCACTCCCATGCCTGACATCGTCACTCCCGCTGGCACGGTTCGCGTTCTGACCCGCGAAGAAGCCTTTACCGAATTGGCCGCCCGGATCAATGCGCTCGCCGCCCGTGGAACTGCCTCGGTCGGTCTCAGCGGCGGTTCTACGCCCAAGTCTTTCTATGCCTGGGCGGTGCAGACCAAGGCACTCAGCGCCGCGGCAATCGAACGTATCGACTGGCATGTGAGTGATGAGCGCTGTGTACCGCTCACTTCAGATGACTCTAACTTTGGTCATGCCATCCGCGGCATGCTGGACGCTCTCGGCGTGCCGGCCGCTCGGCGCTTCCCTTGGCCAGTAGAGCTCGCACCGCCCGCCGCCGCGGCCGCCTACGATGCCGCCTGGTCGCAGCATTCACCGTCCAAGGCTTTCGACCTATGCATCCTCGGCTTGGGCGACGACGCCCATATTGCCTCGCTCTGGCCGAAGTGTCCGCTGATTGGCCAGAAAGTTACGCCTCGCTTTACCGCTACCGAATGGCCCGGTCGCGGCTGGCGCCTGACCATCACTGAAGCGGGGCTCGCCCAGTGCGCTGCCGTCGTCGTGCTGGTTTCCGGAGCCGCCAAGGCTGCCGCACTTGGTTCTATCGCTAACGGCCCGTTAGACCCAACCCTGTTCCCGGGTCAGGTGCTCCGCGCCCACGCCAGCCGGGTTACTTGGCTGGCTGACCAGGAAGCGGCCTCACTTCTTTAACGCGGCGGCCTTCTCGTTGGCCCCTGGGTTTACGTCAATTACACTGCCGATGGCGTAGGAGTCCGAATCGTTGCTCATGGGGCCAATTAAGAGCACCATGCGGACGTCTGGGTTGAGGATGATGCGGCTCGTTCTGATTAAAGACCATGTCGCTCCGGTCTGGGCTTCAATTTTAAAGCGAGCTGCGAGTCGCTGCGTCACCACTAGGGGGTGGAGTTTAAAGGCTCCTTTTTCCACCACCACGGATTGATCTTCAAAGAACATACGGATGGTGCTTGCGGAGCGATTAATCACGTAGGTGCTCCCGGAGGGGAATTGGCTAAGTCCCGAGGGGAGAAGCCAAGCAGCAGTCTCGTTCGCCGATTTTCCTGCCAAGATGAGGGCGAAGTCGTCTCCCTTTTCTGGAATCGGTAACTTCGCTACGATAAAGGGGGTGCGTGGTTGCTCCGGAATCAGGGTGACCTGAGCAGTCTTGCCGTGCGGAGCGAGGACGGCGAAATCCACCCCTCCTTGCACGGGGTTCAGGCGAAGGTCTCCCATGCCAGGCTGGATTCTGACGGTAATTTTTCCCGTTGGCTGATCCCCCCACGATGTCGTGAGGCGAAGGGTGAAACCCGGATTGACCGCACCGGGCTCGGCAGCGATGGCTGGTGATGCCAGCATGGAGGCCGATAGCAGGAGCCGGGCGAGGTGTGGGGTCATGGATTGGTCCGTCCCTAGCGAGGGATGGTTAGGCGCCTTTTTTGCCCGCACTCTTCGTCTCAGTGGGGGCCTTCGTCGCAGGCTTAATCGCGGCGGGAGGAGTGGTGGTCGGCAGCTTGGCCGCCCCGCCCTCCGGGTTGATGTCGATGACGGTCGTTACCTCGTAACGGATTTCCTTATCCTCATCAACGCGCTCCATGACGAAGAAGAGCGAGCGGACGCTGCCACTCATGATTAGTCGTGAGTTGAAGAGTAGTTTTTCCTCACCGCCGGGTTCCTGGACCGCCAAGGTGATTTGCGGTGCGGCGCGATCCACGAACGAGTTGCTAGAGATGGCGGTGTGATTGGGTTCAGCCGTCATGATCTTGCCGCCGAGCGAGCAAGCCACCTTGGCCCGGGTTAGGTTGATGATCTCCAAGGAGCCGAACGGGAAGATGGCTGGTTTGAAATCAAAAATCCGGCTGTTGGCGCTGCCTTTACCCGTGTCAAAGAGGATGGCGCAGATGTCCGTATCATCGGTCTTCAGCGGGAGAGTGACGTAGGGAAGCCATGTCATGATGGCTTTGCCCTTTTTGTCCACCTGCTGCGAGAGTGCCCGGCGCATAATTTGGACGTTAGCGTCTCCGTGGTACTCAATGACTCCATTTACCTGCATCTGGTCGACGCCGATGGGCACGACTTCGTCTTCCTCTTGTAGCCCTAGTTCAGGGGAATCCTTGGGCAAGAGCCACCACATCAGCCTTAGGGTGCAGTGGTGTTCTTCCTTTTTCTTCTTCTCCCCGGTCATCTTGCCTTTGTCGGATTTAGGCTGAGCCTTGCTTGGGGTCGCTTTGGTCGACTGCGGAGCTTCAGGTTTGGTTTCGCCGACGGCGAACGCTGCGACATTAAGGAGGCCGCTGGCGATTACGGCCACCATGAGTAAGCGCTTCATGGAATTAGATTTCGCTAGCCGAGAGCCAGCGGAGATTGACCGTCTTGAAGCGGCGACCGAAGACACGGTTAAGATTGGCGTCGTCGAATGCCGCCGCGCTCGGACGCTTCTCAAATTTCTCCAAGATGGGCTTGGTGTCGTAATCCGTCAGCTGCGCCGAGGTGGGCGGAGGGTAGTTGGCATACGTGGGCCACCCACCGAGGTTGTTTCGGTAGGCCAGTTTGCGGCGACTCGGATCAGCTCCAGCTACGCCGATATATTCGGTCGAGCGTTGCACCACGACTTCCACCCAAGCCTTGCCGATGGTGTCACCCTTACCGTCTAAGGCTTCGCCGTAGGCGCGAACAACAAACGTGTCCGAGCGGGCGGTGAGGTTAGGTCCAATGGAGTTAAGCACGTCCATTTGGGAGACGATGCCTGGGGCGCCTAGTCCGGAGACGATTCGAGACTTATCGGGCTTGTTGACGCCGTCCAAGAAGGGCGTCATCGCGCGGAGTGAGGGGAATCGTTCCACGAGAGGCGTATCCGGCCAGGGATTGTCGTTAGGGTAGTACTGGACGCGTCGGGGAGTTAGGCCGAGGCCGTTCATCAAGTTGGCTCCGACGGGTTCGAGGAAGGTGCCGCCGGCATTGTTGATCGCGGTCTTATTGATGGGGTAGGATGACCCTGTGTACCCATCGGTGTAGTCGATGGCTGCTTGGAGGGCACCCTTCAGCCCGAAGGCATCATCATTGATTAAGCGGCGGTTCACGAAGTCAGCGAGCGACATGAAAGGCCCGCGGCGGCGTACTTCGCTCACAATCGCTGTGGCCAAGGCGTCGATTTCCTTATCGGTTAACTCGCGATAGCTGGACCAAGGTTTAGTCGTGCCATTGGCACCACTGGCGTCGAAAGCGCGGGCGAACTTGGTGAGGGCCGAGTTCTGCGAAAAGCCGTTGGCGTTAGGAATCGATTGCCCCTTAAGGCCGGCGAGAACGGCTTTCCATGCGGGCTTCGAGGTGGAGTTCACATTGAAGCCCCCGTTGTAGAGCGACGTGGAGGCCATGTAAGCCGGGTGAGGGAACTCGTTAATTTTCGGGAAGGTATCGCTGGCGGGCTTATAATCGGGTACATAGGCCACTCGTTTATTGGCGAGCGGCAAGTAGCCGGCATCGAGCGCTTTCTTCACAGACGCGAACGAAGTTGGATCGGCCACGCCTTGGGACTTGAGATAATCCGACTGGTCTTTGCTCACGTTAGGGTCGGTGGGCAGGTTCGGTCCGTCGGGCCAGTTACCACTCTGGCTGGAGTAGGAGGGGGCACCTAGGTTGAGTCCGCTGAAGAAGTAGGAATCCCAAAGGGTAAGATTGGCCGCGAATGCGTGGTCCGTGCGCACGTTAGAGCGATTACGGATGACGCCTTCGCCCATCGATTTACCGGCGTAGCCGTGTTCAGGAATCCAGTAGGGGGCTTGGCCTGGATTGGTGCCCAAGGTTGAGATGGCACCCGCGTTGGCGTTAATTTCATTACCGCTCAGCACCTTGGGTCCCGGCCAGTCAACAATCTTAGTGAGGTCGACAATCCCTGGGTGAGCGAACGACGAGCCGACGGTGAAGTCGGGATCGGTGTTGGTCTGCGCAAAGGCGACGGAGCCCAACTGAGAGAGGGAAAGCATCGGCCGGCGCGGGATGGGGTAGAGAATGACGCTCGTGACGCCGCCGCCGCTCGAAGGAATAATGCTAGTCGAGTTAACGCTGGTTCCCCAGAAGGCATTGTCGCCTTGCAGCTCGATGGGGCAGACTTGTCCGCCGTTGAGCGGAATCTGGCGGGTAATCCAACCGACGGGCCCGTGTGCTTTACCGTCATAGCCGAAGAGGTAGGCTTGTTGGGCGCGTGAACTCGTGAAGAACGGATTCATGGGCGCGTTGCGTAACTCCGTCGGCGTTACGAGGCGATCTCCGCTGCTTCCGGTGGTGATGCCCGTCGCGCCGCTCACCCAGTCATTCGTGGTCCCGGGGTACCAGGGTTTCAGTGCGGAGGATTCTTTGGCACCGCGCAAGAGCATGTCGTAAAAGAGCACCGGATACTTGAAGATGTTCGCCGACGGATTGGCCCAGGTGAAGGAACTCTGGGAAGCAATCGGCCCATTGATGACCAGTTTTCCGAATTGGGACTCATATACCGATTGAGCAAGGTCGTCGTAGTAAACGAGGGCCTTCTTGCCCCCGGCATTGAGCTCGGGGTCGCCGACCTGACTGCCCGATCGACGCGGCCCCCAATTGCCCGTGGAGCGTACGGTGAAGTCATACGGATCCGATGGGCCATAGGGTGAGAGCGGAATGGTTTCGTAGCCACGGTTGGAGTTGCCAAACATCGGCCAGCCTGCGGAAAGCGTCTGCAGGTTCAGGAGGAGAGGTTGATCGACGGTCCACCAGCCCCCTGGGGTGTCTTCGCCGAGGCGGAACGAGGCCCCGACGTTGGCGGTATCGCGGCCGCCTGACCAGCGGCGTTCCCAGTTGAGAGGGAGGAGCTGCTTGGCACTCTTTTGGTTGAGGAGGTAGAAGTTGAAATGGAGATTCCCGGCCATGCCCGTCATGGCGTTCGTGGGTCGGGCCATATCGATATTTTGTCCAAGCGAATCCAGGCGGTACGGATCCTGCATGAGGTAGCCGCTGTAGTTGGTCCATCCGTAGTTACGGAATTTCAGGTAAGGCTTTTTGCCTAGGCGGAAGAGTTCGGCGTTGAGCGAGGGAATGGTGCCGCTCCAGCCAGGAATATAAGTTTTGATGTAACGGGCGTTGGTGCGTGCGTGTTCCATCCACCACTTATTATTCAAGGCCCCGGCGTTGAGCGGCCATGGGGCGGCAAGGCCAGGAGCGATTGCATTGGACTCGTTGATGATTTCGTCATCGGTGAAATCTTCGCAGAGTTCCTTGGGCTTGCCGGGTTTGGTTTGCATGACACGCTTCATACCCACGTAGCTGGTCATCGGGAAGAAAAGGCGGCTATTTTGCTCGTACATCAGGTCGCCAGGTACGGCGACGGGAGAGTTGCCGCTCAGGTTGTTCCGGCGGTTGGTCTCGGAGGCGGACTGGCTTCTGCCCGGATTCGGGGCGACGATGCGGACTTCGCCCGGCTCAAGCCGCAGCACTTTAGGCGCACGAGCGGATGATCCGTTCTGCCCGGCCACCGCGCGGAAGGACAACTCGCGACCGTCCGTGTAGGATTGCGAAAGGCAGACGTCTCCGACGACAAAGCGATTCGGTGCGCTGAAGTCGTATTGACTGCTGCCGCCGACCTCGAACTCGAAGTAGTAAGTCATGGACTGGTCGTTCGTCACCATGGCGATGCCTTCGAACTCGATGGCGCAGTCGTACGGATTATGAAGGGTGATGTACGGGTCGATCGTGATGCCGAGCATGTCGGCGTTCCAGACCGTGGAGTACACCATGCCGAAGCGAATGACGCTCGGCGCGATATTCATTGAGGTCGGCCAGGTGCGCGTGGTGGTATTGGTGGTCGCCGTGTTGGCGGCCGGGGCGGCCTGGAATCCAGGCGAACCCGTGGGTAGGTCATAGAAGCTATCTGGCTTGGGTGCGGTCGTGGCCGTGGGGCGGGCTAAGGCGGAGGTTTCATAGGTACCGAAGACGCCGGGGGTGATGTTATTGATGCCGGACCAGTTCCACTGGATGTTCAGATTGCCGAGGGCTGCCGGAGCGGTCGTCGGCGTGCCGGGGGTGTAGATATTGAATGGCGGGAAGATGCGCCGATCAGCTTGGAAATCAGGGCCGAAGGTCGTGTCCGAGAAATTATTTCGGTAATAGAAATCTTTATACGCGGCGCTATCGGTAGCGTAGAAGCGTTCTTCGGGCTGAAAGGCTGCGTCGTTTTGGCCCTTTAGGGGCCACTCGGTAAACTTCTTGAGGTAGTTCCGGTCGTCGCCTGCCTTGGAGAGGGGCGGGACACGGTTACCGGAGGCAAAGGTGAGCGGCTCGAGTCCGCGGGCGATCACCGTGAGGTCGTTGCTGTTGTTGGAGACGGTTTGTTGTCCCATGAGGCCGCGCGTGTTGTTCGAGGCTTCCACTTCGCGCTTATACATGCGGTAGTAATTGCGATACAGGTCCCAAGTCGGCCCGCGCACGATGCGTCCATTTAGATTTTCGGGGTCGGTCGCATTCAACTCGGACCAAGGTAAACTAAAGACGCGGACGGGGGTGGCCGGGCTGGTGGCCAGCGGCTGGGTCGTTGTGGTGTCTAAGCGCGAGAAGGTAGTGCCGCTGACAAACGAAGTCGTCGGGGCGAAGAATCGGGAACCCAGCGGTACTTCGTAGACGAAGCCCATGCGCTCAGGGGTTTCGCCACCATTCTGGGCTTTAAGCTGGGTGTAGGGCGAGCCTAGGAGGCTGGCGGTATAGCGGGGGGCCCATTCGCTCGCGCGGGGGTAGGCGGCCAGAAGGTCGATCGGGCTTGCGATTTTGTCGACGAGGTTGGGGCGATTGAAATCCAAATCGGCGTAGCCTGGCGCGTTGTGGAAAAGGGACTGGCGGCGACTGTCGTTGGGCGTCTTCGCGAGGTCTTTTTGGTCGGTGTAGATTTCGAGTCCGCGGTAGAGCGTGTACGGCAGTTCGAACGCGGTGGAGAGATCGTATTTAAGCCCGCCGTTATAAGTGTCCGTGAGCGTCGAGAAAGACCACGGGGTGATGTCGTGCCAAAGCGTGCGCATCCCGTCTACCATGGTTTGGCCGGCGGCGATACCGCCTTGTTTGGTTGCCCAAAGCACGAGGCTCGCCGGCGTGAACATCTTGGGTAGGAGCAGGCTGTCCGCTTTGCCTGTCAGCGAGTTGGCGACCGCTATATCCGTGTCGCGCCAGGTGATGAAGTTGGCGGAGAAAGTCGGAGGCAGGGAGGGCCGATCCGTGGTGGTGATGGTTTCGATTGCCGTGCGCTGGGCCGCGGAGCCACCGAGTTCCTTCTCCCAATTGAGGGAGTTTGCGAGGGTCACGCCGGTACTGGATTTAGCAAAGGCATCCGGCAGATTGATTTTAGCTTTGAGCCCTTCGTCGCCGATCCAGAAGGCATACCTGCCATTGCGTCCCAGCGGGCGCAGGTTGCCCGCGCTCGTGGGTCCTGGTAGTGGCATGGGCAACATGTCGACGGCACCGTAGTATTGCTGTTGCAGTCGCGTCGTGGCCGAGGCGGGCCAGGAGATGGTGCCACTGGAGACGAGCGGAACGAGGAGGCTGGTGGAGCTCGCGATGAGGATCGGGTTCGCTAAATCATCAATGAGTGCCTGGCTCTCGGTCATAATCGCCTGACCGGTGGTCGGATTGTAGTAACTGCGATTCGGCAGGAAGTTCGGGAGTTTATAACTCGCCGAAGTGTCGGGCGCTTCTAGGTCAGTCGTGGGCGGATACATCGGGGAGCACAGCCAGCCGAGGAAGAGGCGCGTGTTATGCGGATCAGTGACATCCCAGTCGCGAATTTTATTACTTTGTACGCCGCCTGTCGCCCAAACTCCCGTGAGGAAGCGCTTCTGGTGAGAGACGAGCAGGGTAGCCGGGGAGTTGGGATTATAAGCCGACAAGATGCCGGAGCCGACGCGGGGTAGGGCTGGGGCGTTGATGGGGGCCGGCGGATTGACTTCCGGGGAATACATATCCGAACGCATGGTCACACGTTGGTCGGGACCCGCGAGTACCTGTAATTGACCGATGGCGATTTTAGCAGAGGCCAGCGCGTTAAAGCGTGCCCGCAGGTAGCCGGAATGGCTCTGGGCGAGGCGACTCTCCACCTGGAGAAATGAGGCGAGGACGATCACCATCATCACCATGGAAGCCATGACGGTAAGGGAGAGAACGAGGGAGAAACCTGAGCGTTTAAGTCTCATAGCAAATGGGGGTAAAAACACAGTAATCCCCCCTAGGGTCATGTCAAAGGATAGGTTTCGTCCATTTGTTCCAAAACAACGTACGAAATCATATAAAATCATATATCGTTCATTAAAACAGCGTTTAAAGAGCGGGCTTGCGACCCGAGGCTGATTCTTAAAGTTTCTACACGTGCAAACCCTCATTCAAGGTGCCGGCATCTTCATTTGGCCGCTTTGCTTCTGTTCGCTGATGGTGGTCTACCTGGTCGTCGAACGTGCGATTGCTTTCAGGGTTTCGGCGGTCGTCCCCGACTCGGTCCTGAAGTCGGTACTCACCGGGCAGCTGGATCAGGTCGGGGTCGCCGACAGTGAATCGGTGGCTGGTCGTTTGGTGCAGCGCTGGAAAGACGGTGCCTCGGGGGACGTCCTCAAATCTTGGGCCCGTAGTGAGCTCGTGCGATTGCAGCGTGGCCTGCATCTGCTGGACAGCGTCGTCGCCGCCGCACCGTTGCTCGGACTGCTGGGCACGGTTACCGGTCTCGCCACGCTTTTCCCCGAGCAGGGTCTCCCTGATTCGCAGACGTTGACCCGCGGGGTCGGCCTCGCCTTGAGCACCACGATGATGGGGCTGTGCATCGCGATTCCAGCACTCGTCGCAGCGAATTGGCTCGGCCGCCGCCTAGAGATTCTTTCTTCCCGTCTTGATGTGCTCGTTGAAGCCCTCGAAGCCCGCCGCCGATGAGTTTGGTGATTTCGCGCCGCCGCCGCGCGGATATCAATGTGGTGCCGCTCATCGACGTGATGGTGGTGTTGGTCTTTTTCCTGCTGCTCAGCGGACGTTTTGAGCAGGCCCGGACGATGTCCATCGTGCCACCGGCCGCCAGTTCGGGAGCGACCGGAACGCCGGCCGCCACGCTCGTCGTCGGCGTCGATCGCGAAGGAAAATTTTTCCTCGAAGGGAAGGAGATTACCCTGGCGGCCTTGGAGAAATCCCTCGTCGACCGGGCCTTGAAAGCCCCGGGGACGGAAGTCGTTATCGTCGCCGATGAGCGTTCGCTCACGGGGGCCGCGGTCCATGCCCTCGACGCCGTCGCCAAGGCTGGCCTGAAGCCACGCCTCCAAACGCGCCAACCGCGCTGATATTTCCCTTATGTCAAAGCGCCCGTCTGAAACCATTCGGCTCCTGGAAGAGTATACACAGGCCCATGGCACTTCCGGTCATGAAGACGCGGTCCGCGCCATCTTTGTGCGCGCGATGCGCGGCCGCAAACTACAGGCCGATGGACTCGGCGGGGTGCTCGCCTCGCCGACCAAGGCCGTGAAAGGCCCGCGCGTGGTACTCACCGCGCATATGGATGAGATCGGCTTTCTAGTGCAATCGGTCACCCCCGATGGTTTCCTGCGTCTTGTGCCGGTCGGCGGCTGGCCGGATGGCGTGCTCGCCGCGCAACGTCTCCGCATCTTCGCCCGTTCGTCGCAGAAAGAATTCATTGGCATCGTCGCCGCTCTCCCGCCCCATCAAGGCGGAGCGCAGGCGGCGTCGGTCGATAAAGTTTACGTCGATATCGGTGCCCGCTCGGCTGAAGCCGTCGCCCATCATGGCATCCGCCCCGGCGATCCAGTGGTGCCGGACGGTCCGTTCACCGCTCTGGCGGAGCCCGGTCTCTACGCGGCGAAGGCCTTTGATAATCGGGTCGGGATGACGGCGCTCACGCTCGCGACCCACGAACTCGACTCCTCCGCGACGCCGTGCAATCTACTCGCGGTTGCGACGGTGCAGGAAGAAGTCGGTTGCCGCGGTGCGGTCGTGGCGGCTCGACTCGCTCAGCCAGAGGTGGTGATTGTGCTGGAAGGTCCGCCTGCGGACGATGCACCAGGCCTTTATTCTCCAGAGTCGCAAGGCTCGCTCGGACGAGGCGTGCAGGTGCGCGCCTTTGATCCGACCGCCATCATGAATCCACGCCTAGTGGATCTCACCCTCGCCGTCGCGGCTGAGAATGGGATTCCCTGTCAGCTTGCGGTGCGCCGCACGGGCGGCACGGATGCACGTTCGTTCCAGGCTCATGAAATCGGGGTACCGGTCATTGTCCTCGGGGTGCCCGCGCGCTATATTCATACGCATAATGCGGTCCTGGACGTGGCTGACCTCCAGGCCTGCGTGGATTTATCGGTCGCGCTCGTGCGTCGCCTGAACGCCCAGACGGTCGCGGCTCTGACGCAGTATCTGTGAGCGCGGCGACCTGCCGACTGAAGATCAAGGCCGTGCCGGGGGCTTCCCGCTCGGAGATTGTCGGTCGTCTGGGCGAGTCGCTGAAGATTCGCGTCGCCGCCCCTCCGGAAGGAGGTAAAGCCAACCGCGAGGTGCTCGCCTTGCTCGCTGCGAAGTTGGGTCTCGCTGCGGCGCGGGTCACCTTGATTTCTGGTCAATCCTCCCCGGCGAAGGTTTTTGAGGTAAGCGGCTGCACGGCCGAGCAGGCCTGGGCCCGGCTTCTCGCCTGAGCCCGCACAATCCGCTTGAGAGGGAAGGGAGGTCGGCTGACAGTAAGCCCATGTGCGCGGAAAAGAAACCCACCTCTGCCTCCGGCAAGGAAACCTTCGAGGTCGAGTTGAAGAAGCTCGAGAAGCTCGTGGAGTCGCTGGAGTCTGGCGACATCTCGCTTGATGAATTGGTGACGAAATACGAAGAGGGCATGCGCCTTTTGAAGTCTTGCCAGAAGAGTCTCGAAGCCGCCGAGCTTCGCATCGAACAATTGGGCAAGCGCGGTGAAGAGTCTGAAGGCTGAAATGTCGATCCTCTCGACCATCCGCGGGCCGGCTGACGTCAAAGCCTTGGCGCCAGAACAACTCCCGGCACTCGCCCAAGAGATCCGTGAACGCCTCGTCGCCGTCACGGCGAAGAATGGCGGACACATCGGCCCCAATCTCGGTGTGGTCGAACTCTCCATCGCCTTGCATCGCGTCTTCGGCACGCCTCGCGATAAGTTCGTCTTCGACGTGGCCCACCAAGGTTACGTCCACAAACTGCTCACGGGGCGCAATGGTCCCGACTTCGACGGCATCCGCACGACGGGCGGCTTGAGCGGTTTTCTCAATCGTGAAGAGAGTCTGCACGATGTCTTTGGCGCCGGCCATGCAGGCACGGCGCTTTCCGCCGCCGTCGGCCTCGCCAACGCTCGCGACCGCCTAGCTGAAGATTCGCACGTGGTCGCCCTCATCGGGGATGCGGCGCTCACTTGTGGCGTCACGATGGAGGCGCTCAATAACGCCGCGAAGTCGACCAAGCGCCTCGTCATCGTCCTGAATGACAACGAGTGGTCCATTGACCGCAATGTCGGGGCGGTGGCCGATATCCTGAGCCGCTTGATTGTCACGCGGCCCTACAATAATTCGCAGAAAGGCCTGAAGCGCTTCCTCGGCAAGACGCGCTTCGGCACCAAGGTCCTCGATTTTGGACGGAGCTTTAAGCGCCATGTAAAGAATTGGTATACGCACAGTTCCTCACTCTTCGAGCAATACGGAGTGCGCTATGTCGGCCCGATCGACGGGCATGACCTCGGCGCCTTGGAGCGGTATCTCAATTTCTGTAAGGATTCCACTGGACCAATTTTGCTGCATATTCGCACGGAGAAAGGCCGCGGCCTCGGTGCCGCGCTGAAGAATCCGGAAAAATTCCACGGCACGGGTGCCTTCGACCCGGAGACCGGTGATTCGCTGGCCTCAGGTGCGCCGGGGGCCGCCAAGTCCTGGCAAGATGTGTTCGGCGCGCTGTTGGTGCGTGAGGCTAAGGCCGATCATCGCGTCGTCGGTATCACCGCCGCGATGCCTTCTGGTACGGGCCTCAATCAGCTGAAGGCCGAATTGCCCGCCCAGTATCATGACGTTGGCATCGCCGAAGAGCACGCCGTGCTTTTCGGCGCCGGTATCGCCGCTCGCGACCTCCGTCCAGTCTGCGCCATTTATTCCACCTTCATGCAGCGGGCCTATGATATGGTCATTCATGATGTCTGTCTGCAGCGCTTGCCGGTTACGTTCTGCATGGATCGCGCCGGCGTTTCACCGAGCGATGGCCCGACGCATCATGGCCTCTTCGATATCGCGTACCTGCGTTGCGTCCCGAACGTCACGCTGATGCAACCGAAGGATGAGGATGAGCTCTCGGACATGTTGCATACCGCGCTGCAGTCGGGTGCCCCGATGTTCATCCGCTACCCGCGCGGCGCCGCCGCCGGCAAAGCGATCAAGGCCCACCCAGCACTGATTCCCCTAGGTAAAGCCGAGGTATTGCGTGCCGGTGGGGATATCCAAATTTGGGCTCTAGGCTCGATGGTGCCAGACGCCTTGCAGCTAGCCGAAAAACTTACCGCCCAGACCGGCTTGTCCGTCGGCGTCGTCAACGCACGTTTCGCCAAGCCCATCGATGCATCGTTGCTTGCCGACCAGGCGAAGTCAGCGAAGTTGATCGTCACGCTTGAGGATGGGGCCGTCACGGGCGGCTTTGGCACGGGCGTGCTCGAAGCTCTCGCCGAACACGGCGGGCGTACGCCAGTCGTCCGTCTCGGCTGGCCTGACCGTTTCGTTGGTCATGCCACCGATGTGAAGACTTTACGCGCCGCCAACGGGCTTTCCCCGGACCAGATGCTGGAGCGCGTCAAAGCCAGCCTGAGCTAAACCTACTCGAGGGTCAGGCGGTAGCCGATGCTCGAGCGGGTTTGAATGTTCGGGATGCGGTAGCCCGGGACAGTCATTTTCTTGCGGAGATTGGAAATGTAGACCCGTAGGTATTCTCGCCGAGAGTCAGCTTGCGGACCCCAGATTTCGCGTAGGATGCGCTCGTGGCTTAGGAGTTTTCCTTGGTTGCGTGCGAAGAGATCCAACATCGCGAACTCCGTCTTGGTTAGCAGTATTTCCTTGTCGCCAATCTGCAGGCGTTTGAGGGAGCGCACCAAGCAGACATCGCCAATCGCGATGGTGTCGTCATCCCGGCTCGGCGTGTGCCGGCGAAGTGTGGCACGAATCCGGGCGAGTAATTCATCAGGGTCGAACGGCTTGGTGATGAAGTCGTCCGCTCCGGCATCAAGGGTCTTCACTTTTTCAGTCGAGCTTTCATTTGATGAAAGCATGAGGATGGGCGTCTGGCTCGTCTTCCGGATTTGTTGCGTGACTTCGGCCCCAGAAATATCAGGAAGCATCAGGTCGAGAATGATTAAATCGGGCTTAAGCCGAAGCGAGTCCCGCACCCCTTCTTTGCCATCGATCGCTTGGTGGACTTGGTAGCCAGCATCCCGAAGAATGAGCCCGAGGACCCGGAGTAACTCGGGTTCGTCATCGATGATGAGAATGGCGGGCTTGCTCGCGGGTGAGTTCATGACAGGGCGTCCTCATGTTCAAGGTATGGTTCCGTTAAGGGAAGTGCCATCTGAAAGGTGGCCCCGCCTCCCGGCGTCTCGGACACGGTCAACTTGGCTCCGATAATTCCGGCGATTTCACGGCTGATGGATAGGCCCAGGCCGAGGGAGCCAGGGTTGGCTCCGCGGTAGAATCGATCAAAGACGTGCGGCAAGTCCGCGATGGATACGCCGTTTCCGCGATCACTCACGCTAAATACCACCTCATCATTTCGGCGTTCAACGGTCAATTTGACGCGACAATCTGCCGGGGAATGTCGGCACGCATTCGAGATGAGGTTACCCAGGATGATGCCCGCGAGATGGGGGTCGGTTCTCACGCAGGCTTCGGGCGAACGGGTGATTAAGTCGAGTATGGCTGCGTGCGTCGGGCGGACGTCTTCTTGGATGATTTCTCGGGCGAGCTCGCTGGCGTTGCAGTGCTCCACCCGTGGTTGGAGCATCTGGGTGCGCACGCTGCTCATGAGGGTTAGCTCTTCGGTGAGGCGCACCAAACGATGAGCGCCCTCGGCGATGCCGCGAATCTCATTTTCGTGTCGGCCGTCGTCTCGCGACCGAATGCGGTGTAATGATGCCAGCATAAAGGCGGCTGGCGTCTTGATTTCGTGGGTGACGTTATCTAGCAAGGCCCGCCCAATCTTCTCAGAAACGTTGGCGGTATGGGCTTTCTCGGCTTCGGCGATGAAGCGGCGCCGTTCAAAATAGGCGGAAATGAGATGAGCGAGGGACTGGAGAATCTCCTTCCCCCGGGCCGTGATTATGGCGGGGGTTTTGAATTCAAGGCAGAGGAAAGTGGCGGGGGTGTCGTGGGATGAGAGTGGGGTGCAAACAATCAGCCATCCTTCGACGACTTGGGCCTTGGGTCGGATGGCGGTCTGAGCACCCGTTGCGGCATTAATCAGTCGTAGACAGGCATCGACATCGCCTTGTGACAGGGCTTCCTGGCAGTTACGAAGCAGGGTGGAGGTTTGTTCGTTGAGTCGACTGGCCCGTTCGCGTTGACGCAGGTTGGCCGTCAGGCTGTTCATGACCGCAGCAATCAGGACAAACAGAATATGCAGGACGAGTTCATCCGAGGTGCGGATGCTGAGCTCATACGCCGGCGGGGTGAAGAAGTAGTTCCAGCTCACCAAGCCTAAGGCTGCTAAAAGAAACGGTGCAGGCGGTGGCATCAAGGCACCGAAGAGTACGGTGACCCCTAGAAAAACGAGGCAGCAAGCTTCAGGCTTAAGCACGTCTTTGCCCAGCCAGCAAAATAATGTCGTCGTTGCCATGATGGCGATGGCCTTACCGGTGTTAGCAAAAATGTTTCCGAACCGGTTTCGGAAGTCTTTCTCAAAGCATTGCTGCAACGGATACCGCGAGGGCTGTTCGTTGCCCGTGAGTAGTCGTAGGAGTTTTGTGCCGAGGGCTTCAGCGGAATTGGTTGTTTTCATGGACTATCGGCGCAGGCGTCGTCGATTGAATTTAGCCTGCGCTAATGGTAAGACCAGCAAAGTAATAGTAAAGAAGGACGATTCAGAATTCCCACGACATCAGCATCCTCGTCTCAGATCGGCAGGTGTCGCGAAGGTCACGCCCCCCGTTGGTGGCTGGAGCGCCACTCATTTGCCATAGGCAGGTAAGTGAAATGGCCAAAGAATCTGTTTTGTAAGCAATCGATGGTCCTAGGCGTAGTGCGGAGTTATCAAATCTTCGGAAACCCATCCAAACCCCATCCGCGACGGTCTCGACGCCGAGTGCCCAGTGAACATTGGCGCGATACGCTAGTCCTTGGGACCATTCGACGAGGCCCTTGGTGACTCCCGGGTCGTGCGCGAGGCTCGCGGAGATATTTGTGAGGTAATACCATCGCCGCGCAGTCCCGAAGTTTCTCTGCAGAAACAGGCGGGTGGCTACGGTCGTCTCGGTGTTTAGCGTGCCGCTGGACGAGTCGAGCTGACTGTAGGCGAGCGCAGCCACCCAGGCTGCCCCCCAGTGATCACCTTCATCGCTATTCAATAGATGCTTGTATTCGACGTCGACGCCCCCGAAGCGGAAGCCGTGGACTCCTGCGGAATGAAAGCCGGATTCACTCATCAGCAGGTCCAGATGTTCGGTGTCGGATAGTCCGATCTCAAACTGGGTACTCAGGTCATAGCCGCGATAGTTTCCGTCGAAGCTCGCCCCTTGGTCGAGTCCGCAGCGCATCGTGATGGATTGCTGCAACTGGTACTCTCCTTTCTTGGTGATGGTGGTATCCGTTGAGTAGCCGAAAGGATTTTCGTTGGCGTGCAGCAAGCCTACGGCCGACAGGAGGGTGAGCGATGAAAACCTCATGCTCGTTTATAGGTTATCCGTGCTGTGCGCATCAATGACGTTGGGTGTCATTATGTGACAATGACGTCTCATGGCGGCCTCAAAACTCCCAGGCCGCCACGAGGCGCACTTCCAGTGGGCTGTATTCCGATACGTTGAGTCGGCCGCGGTTAGCGGGCGCGCCCGTGAGCTGGGCCATGACGGTGAGCGAGGCGGAGAAGTTATCCTTGCGGTAATTCATCATCGGCCCGGCAAGCACGCCCGATTGCTCGAAGTGATTAAATTCAGACCATTCAGAGATGGCGACGCATTCGAGGCCGACGGCCCAGTTCTTGCTGAGCTGGTAAGCAAGGCCTTGGCTGAGTTGAAGCTCGAACGTCGATTCCGAGACATTCGGCGTGAAGGTGACCTCGCTGCTGACGTTGGCGATATACATCCAAGGGCTATTCTCGCCGAAGTTGTGTTGGAAAATATATTTGGCTTCGAGCGAGTAGCGGGTGCGCAGGTCGCCGCTGCCGGAGTCCG
>CAIKRN010000173.1 GCA_903829855.1 uncultured Opitutia bacterium | reverse complement strand
CGCCGCCCAGCGCGGCTTGGTCGAACGCTTCGACGCCTCGATCGGCGCCAACACGGTGCTGCATCCTTTCGGTGGCGCGACGCAGTCGACCCCGCAGGAAGCGATGGCCGCCAAGCTGCCGGTCCTCGGCGGCGAGACGGACGTCTGCACGATCATGGCCTACGGTTTCAATCCCGTGGTCGCCCAGTGGTCTCCCGGCCACGGCGCGGTCTGCGCGGTGGTGGAATCGCTCGCCCGCCTCACCGCCGCCGGTGGCGATCCGGCCCGCGCGCGCCTGACGCTCCAGGAGTATTTCGAAAAGCTCGGCCAGGATTCTTCCCGCTGGGGCAAGCCGCTCGTGGCGCTCCTCGGCGCGCTCGAAGCGCAGCTCGAGTTCGGTACGGCCGCCATCGGCGGCAAGGACAGCATGTCGGGTTCCTTCAAGGACCTCGACGTCCCGCCCACGCTCGTCTCCTTCGCCATCGTCCCCGGCAAGGCCAGCCACGTCATCTCCGCCGAGTTCAAGCAGGCCGGCTCCACGGTCGTGGTCGTCGACGTGCCCCGCACGTCCGCGCTCTTGCCTGACCTGCAGCTCGCCCGCGAGCGCCTCTCCGCCATCCACGCCCTCGTCAAGGCCGGCAAGGTCCGCGCCGCCGCCGCGGTCCGCCAGGGCGGCATCGGCCACGCGCTGACCCGCATGTCCTTCGGCAATCGCCTCGGCGTTACGCTCGCCGCCGCGCCCGCCGCTGACTTCCTCATCCCGGCCTACGGTTCCGTCGTGCTCGAAGTCGCTTCGGCCGCCGACCTCGGCGCGCTCCCGCACCGCGTCCTCGGTCAGACTAACGCCGAGGCCCAGATCGCCTGGCCTGGCGCGTCCGTCTCTGTCGCCGACCTCCTCGCCGCGCACGAAGGCGTGCTTGAGTCCGTCTTCCCGACCAAGGCCAGCGAGCCGCAGGGCACGCCCGCGCCGATCAGCTTCACCGTCCGCTCCGGCCTCAAGCCTAAGGTCCGCGTCGCCAAGCCGCGCGTGATCATCCCGGTCTTCCCTGGCAGCAATTGCGAATACGATACCGCCCGCGCGTTCCGTCTCGCCGGCGCCGAGCCCGAGATCCTCGTGCTGCGTAACCTCGACGCCGCCGGCCTCGGCGAATCGCTCAAAGCCCTCGCTGACGCCATCGCCCGCTCGCAGATCCTCATGATCCCCGGTGGCTTCTCCGCCGGTGACGAACCGGATGGTTCCGGCAAGTTCATCGCCGCGGTCATCAAGGCGCCCATCGTACGTGATGCCGTCATGGAGCTGCTCAAGAACCGCGACGGCCTCGCGCTCGGCATCTGCAATGGCTTCCAGGCCCTCATCAAGACCGGCCTCGTCCCTTACGGTGAGATCCGTGACGTCGATGCTTCGGCTCCGACGCTCTTCCACAATCGCATCGCCCGCCACATCTCGCGTTACGCCCATACCCGCGTCGCCTCGGTCAAGTCGCCGTGGCTCGCGCGCATGGACGTCGGCCAGGTGCACACCATCCCGCTCTCGCACGGCGAAGGCCGCTTCACCGCGCCCGCGTCCGTCATCGCCGACCTCGTCCAGAACGGCCAGGTCGCCTTCCAGTATTGCGACGCCGCCGGCGCTCCCTCGAACCGCATCGAGTTCAATCCTAACGGATCGCTCGAAGCCGTCGAAGGCATCACCAGCCCGTGCGGACGTATCCTCGGCAAGATGGGCCACACCGAACGAGCCGGCGCCAATGTCGCCAAGAATATCCCCGGCAACAAGCACCAGCCCCTCTTCCTAGGCGGCGTCGATTACTTCGCGTAACCCCAGGTAGGGGCAGCACCGCGTGCTGCCCTAGTTGCCTCTAAGGTAGGGACAGCACCACGTGCTGTCCTCTGTATCTTAGGTAGGGTCGGCACTGCGTGCCGACCTAGTCTTCAT
>CAIKRN010000172.1 GCA_903829855.1 uncultured Opitutia bacterium | reverse complement strand
CCTCCCATGACCGATCACCCCATTGAAATCACCGTCGAAGAGGCCAGCCGTCAGCTCTCCTCGGCCACGCCACCCCTTTTGATTGATGTCCGTGAAGCCGATGAACATGCGGTCTGCCGCATCGAGGGAGCCAAACTAATCCCGATGAACATCATCCCGGCCCGCCTGGCCGAAATCCCCCAAAACGTCCCCGTACTTATTCACTGCCATCACGGCGGACGGAGCATGAAAGTTACCCATTTCCTGCGGTCAAAAGGGTATACCCAGGTCAGCAATGTGAAGGGTGGCATCGACGCTTGGTCCCTCCAAATCGACCTAAAGGTACCTCGTTACTGAACGAGACAAGGCTTGCCGACTCCGCGACCCCCTTCTTAATTCCCGCCAGCCATGAAGCGCCTCTCTCTTCTCCTTGCACTATCCGCCCTCCTCGTCGGTTGCGGCCCCTCCCGGATGCCGTCCGACTTCAACCCTAACGCAGGCAACAATGTGAGCGGCGGCGCCGACTCATTGGATGGTCGCCCTTCTGGTTTCGACAAGATGGCCGACGCCATTCGCTCGGGCAACATTCCCCCGGAAGCAATTCTCGCTACCATCTACTTCGACTTCGACAAGTACACTGTCGAATCCAAGGAGCGCTCAAA
The DNA here is from genome assembly GCA_903829855.1 of uncultured Opitutia bacterium. Taxonomy (GTDB): domain Bacteria; phylum Verrucomicrobiota; class Verrucomicrobiia; order Opitutales; family UBA953; genus UBA953. Next base: position 20,144 of record CAIKRN010000172.1, on the reverse strand, counting down.
GCTCGATGGCATCGCCGGTAAGGCCAAGGGCACGAAGATTATCATCGCTGGTTACACTGACCACTTTGGCACCGATGAATACAATCTCGGCCTGTCTGATCGTCGTGCGCAATCTGCTCGCGACTATCTCGTGAAGTCCGGCTGTAACCAAGCTAACTCCGAAGTGATGGCTCTCGGATCCCAGCAAGCTGATAAGTCTGCCGCTGGTCGTCAGTCCGGTGCCAAGGACCGCAAGGCGATTGTCGTCGACGTGAACTACGCTGGACCGATCACTTCAGGTGCCAGCAAGGCCGCCGCTCCTAAGGCTGGTGCCACGCGGGCTGCTCCAGCAGCTTCCTCCGACGCCCCGGCGCCGAAGTCTGCCCTCTAAAGCGTTTCGCTTTGGATTATAAAAAGGCCCGCACCGCGGGCCTTTTTTGTGCCCCCATTTTCTCGCCTCAGTTTAATCCAGCGTACAGGTACCCAAGCGTACCAACGAACATTACAACGGCAGCACCTTTACCATAGAGCCGTTCACGATCCGTGCGATGCGGCGCACCCCAGCGTCCCCAGACCCAGCAAGCCGTAGCTAAAACGGCCATACCGAGTGAAGCGTCTCGTACCCACGCGGCGTCATCCACGAGGGCGTTGAGTACCCAGAGCAAATAAAGGGCGTAGGCAAACAAGGGGAAGGCCATCGCCTGCTTCAGGGTTTCCATCCATTCGCCAGGCTTCGGCAACAGGGCCGCAAGCTTGGGGAAGACCGAAAGGAAGAGATAGGGCAGAGCCATCCCGAGGCCGATCACGGCGAAGAAGAGTAACGTTGCCGGGGTGCTGCGGTCCTTATCTAAAGCAAACCCCAAGGCGGCGCCTAGACCCGGAGCCGTGCACGGCGTCGCCACCGCGGTGGCGAGCACGCCCGAGAAGAAGGCTCCCCACGAACCCCCTTTATCATCCGCTTCAGCTGCGGTGCCTGCGAGACCCGTGCCAATTTCAAAAACTCCCGCGAGGCTAAGCCCCAGCACAATCATGAGGACACAGGTACCGAGCACAAAGCCTGGGGATTGCATCTGAAAGCCCCAACCGACCGAACTTCCTCCCGACTTCAGGGCGATAATCAAGGCCGCGAGAGCCAAGAAACTAAAGATGACCCCGAGCGAATAGAGGACACCATGCAAGACAACGGTGCGACGGCTCGAACCGGCCTCACGGGCGAAGCCCAAAACCTTGAGCCCAATCATGGGAAACACACACGGCATCAGATTCAAAAGGACGCCGCCGCCGAAAGCCAAGAGCAGCCAGGACCAGAAAGAGTGGCTCGTCGTCGACACTTGATAGGGCTTACCTGCCGAAACGGCATTCAAGGCTTCAACCACTTCTGTACCCGTGAGAGCTTCCGAAAGAATCGCCGGTGCCTGACCCGTGCGCAGGATGACATTCAGCGGAATCCCCGTCCGCCCGTACTTTAGGAGCTCCTTCGCGATAATGTCATCCTTTTTGGTCCAGTCAGCCTTGAGACGGACGATGTCCTTGGTGGCAAAGGCTTTGATCACGTCCTCCTGGGTGTAGACCCGCTTGTTAACCTGGCAAGTGGCACACCAGCGGGCCGTAAAATCAACGTAGACGATCTTCCCGTCAGCTAAAGCGGCGGCTTGGGCTTCTGGGGACCAAGGCAGCCAATCTCCCGTGGCACCTTTATGCACGTCGGCACTGCCACTCGATGCACCCTTCGGAGTCGAACCCTCTAACTTGACGTTGATATCGACGAAACCTCCGTCCTCCGAGCGCGTGGTGAAGCGGACAGGGCCTGCAATCAAGGTCTCCGTCGCCTCCTTGAGTTCAAAGGTCATCTTCCCGTCCACGACCTTCTGCTTGATGGTCGCATTGGGGGTAATGAAGTTACGCTCGGGGAACCACATCGCGGACAACTTGCGCCCAGCGGGAAGTTCTACCGTGAGGAATTTCCCATCGCTAGCGCCATTCGTCGTGAGTGCCGGACGCAGGGCAGGGTAAAGTTTAGCCTCATATTTCTGGGCCGGGTTACCTGGGCCGACTTTCAAAGCAAGCTCCACCAAAGCATCATGCGGCCAGCAGCCCTTGTCGTCGCACTCGAGCCATTCCGCCTTGCCCTTGAGTGTGAATGTGCCGGTCTTATCGGCCGGGATGGCGACTTCGATGAGAATCAAAGTCTCGGCTTCATAAACGAAATTAGAAACGCCGGCTTGATCAAGAAATTGCGGTCCCGGCCAGATGAAATCACTCATCTTGGTACCAGCTTTGTCCGTCCACTCCATCGTCGGGGAAGCACCGGCATCGCCGGGATTCTTCCAGTAAATATGGAAATGGGGATCGCAGCGGTAGCGCAGGGCGATGAGGGCTTTTTCGCCGGGGCGAATTTCGGGCGTGAGATTGACCAGGTCGACCTTGGTCCGGGCAGCGGCCGCCAGGTCGACGACCATGGTCGTGAGCGTGAGCAAGCCGAGGGCGAGGAGTCGCATGGACCCACTTTGGACGCTTAACCGCGCGGAAGCAAGGCGAGGCAACAGCTCAGGGGACCAGATGGCAGGGCAATAACGCGGCGTCGCTCATCCCGTGGATAATCTTCTTATCCGCGGGGCAGAACGTCGAAAGAATCCCAGAAATCTCGACGATGTCGCCGTTCACGAAGAAATAGGGGCAAAGACGAACGCGACCATCGGCCGGGACAATTGACCCATCATCCGCGTAGACCGGGTGGGTTAACCGCGACGGCTTGTGATACTGCTGCATCACATGGAAGGTCTCGTTCTCAGGATTAAGGGCGTTCTCAATCGCCTCCAACCATTCGTCACGCGAGACATCGCTCCCCAGCGTCACGCTACGCGCCCCCCAGGCGGTCTCATGGAAACCGCTGGCCTTGATAATTAAATGTCGTTCCTTCTGCGAGGCTTCGGCCAGTTCCGTCCATTCGCGAATCGGACGACCGGACACACCCGGTGCGTGCAGGACAGCGGTCGGCGGAAGCACGGTCTTCTCCATAATCCACGTCTGCGGGACGATCCGGAACAAAGCTTCGTGATGATCTTCGGGCAGGTTTTCTTTCCAGAACTCCGCGAGCTGGGGATGATGGAGCAGCGCGAGGCCAAGCTTTTCTTCCTGAAAAGCTTTCATCGGTGGCGTCAGGGTGAGCGAGCCGGCTTCGACTGCATTAAAGATGCCGTCGGCCCCCTTTACATTGGCGAGGTCGAAGAGCTCAAAGAAACGATAGAGGATATCGACCCGGCGCGGCGCCCCATCGACGGGGATATAAGAGCCATCGCTCATCTGCATGATCTGCGCAGGGGTGATGACGTGCACATCATGGCCGAGCGAGCGCAGCTTCTCTCCCAGCCATTCAAATTCGGGTCGATAGGTCGCGGCCTCGTCGCTGACGACAATCGCCACTAAGGGGAACTTTTCCTTGGGGGTCAGGCGGGCGAGGGAAGCCATGAACCTTTCAGGCATGGCGGATGAGCCAATGACGCCGGGGAAATCCTCGGCGTAGACTTCATTAAGATAAGCCGTCAGACCGACGCCTCCCGGAACGCTATCCAGCTCGGTCATCGTGAAACCGTTCTCGGTAATCAAAAGGTCGGGGCGAAGCACGACAGGGCACTGTCCTTTGACGGCCCGATGGCGGCCGTGGGCAATAAGACCGGCAGGCTTATACCGGTCTAAATATTCGGCGACCCAGGGTGCGTAGACCTCACGATTGCGGAGGATTTTCTTTCCCGTGAAAGAACGGACGTAGAGTCGCTCTAGGGCGCGATGGTAACTCAGGCAGGCGGCACCGATGCGCTTGAGGTCGCGAAGCTGCGCCTCGGTGATGGGCCATGGTTCCGGCGAAAGCTTCCAGATCTTCTCTGCGAACAGAGGAGTATCGAGGAGTTTGTGACGAAGGGTGTCCCGGGTGGGCATGGCGAGCGCGACGATTAGTCGTCGATCTTGATATCCTTATTACGTGTCCGCGGCCCGCCAGCCCGGAGCCAGCCGTTAATGAAGGCATCAATGTCGCCATCCATGACCGCTTGGATATTCCCGGTTTCGACCCCCGTCCGGAGATCCTTCACCATCTGGTAAGGCTGGAAGACGTAGGAACGAATCTGGTTACCCCAACCGATATCACCCTTTTCACCGTAATATTTCTCCATCTCGGCGCGCTTATCATCGAGCGTCTTTTCGTAAATTCGGGCGCGCAGAATCTTCATCGCGAGGGCGCGGTTCTTCACTTGGGAACGTTCGCGCTGACACGCCACGACCAGTCCAGTCGGAATATGCGTGAGGCGGACGGCGGACTCCGTCTTATTGACGTGCTGGCCGCCCTTGCCGCTGGAACGGTAAACGTCGACCCGCAGATCGGCCTCATTGATCTCGATGTCGATGTCATCATCAATTTCCGCCACGACGTCGACGGAGGCAAACGATGTATGGCGACGCGCATTAGCATCGAACGGGGAGATGCGCACGAGGCGATGGACGCCCCGTTCGGCTTTCACGTAGCCGTAAGCATTGGGACCTTCCAGGCGAAAGGTGGCCTGGCTGATGCCGGCGCCTTCGCCTTCGGCAATGTCTTCGACTTCAACCTTGAACCCGCGGCGCTCAGCCCAGCGGGTGTACATTCGGAAAAGCAAATCAGCCCAGTCGTTGGACTCCGTGCCGCCGGCACCCGCCTTGACGGTCACAATGGCATTCGACTTGTCGTGCAGCCCAGAAAGGAAGGAGGCGATTTCCAGCTCAGAAACCGCGGCCAAGAGATCCGTACCCAGCTTGCGTAATTCCTCGACCTCAGCATCGGCCGAACCGTCCGGGGATTCGGTAATCAGTTCCGCGAGGGTTTTGGCATCCTCGATTTGACGGCGGAAAGCCACCTGCGGGGCAACCACGTTCTTATAGCCGTTGCATTCTGAAATGACCTTCTGGGCAGCCTTCTGGCTGTCCCAAAAATTCTGGGCACCCATTTGCTCTTCTAGTTTAGCAATCTGGACCTGCTTCCCCGCCACATCGAGGAACTTCCAGAGATAACCGGCGCGACGTTCGACTTCCTCGAGGTCGGCACGGATTTCGGGAGGGATGTACATGGGTTAGAAAGGGAAGGGTTACCGGTTGATTTAACCAGATTGGAAGGTTGGGCATACGGTGCAGACAGGCCATTTTCAATGTCAGATTAAGGCATGCACCCCAAGCCAGACGAAAGGAGTGGAACCGATGAGACGAGAGGTCTTTCCTTGGGATTAAAGCCCGAACCGGTCGACCCGCACAGTGACCTCAACCCACTCTCGCTTGCACCCGGGCGATAGAGTGGCATACCAGCACCATGTCTCATCTTGAAGGCCTTAGTTTCCATGAGATCGCTGGCCCCCTCCCTGTTCGCCGTGTGCTCGAGAACGGCCTCGAGGTCATCTATTCTCATCGGCCTGGTATCGGACTGTGCACCGTCCAAGCCTGGGTGCGCACCGGCAGCATGCATGAAGGTCGCTGGGAAGGTTCGGGCATTTCCCACTACTTAGAACACATGGTTTTCAAAGGAACCGGCCGCTTCACTAACCGTGAACTGACCGATGCGGTGCACCGCTGCGGTGGCAACTCCAACGCCTACACGACCTTTGACCGAACGGTGTATTATATCGATGCGCCTCAGGAAGGTTTCGAGACGGCCATGGAGGCTATTGCGGATATGGTCTTCGATCCGCTCATCACGGATGCCGACGCTAAAATGGAGCGCGAAGTGATTCTTCGCGAAATCGCCATGTGCGATGACGAGCACGACCAAGTACTCGCCAAAAACGTCCTGCAAGAAGCGGTGCGCTCGCACGCCTTCCGTCAACCCGTCATCGGGCACCGTGACCTATTCGTACGCATCAGCCCGGAAGACTTGCGCGCGTACCACGCTCAACGTTACGTACCGGGAAATGTCGTGCTCGCGATTGGGGGATCGATGGACCCAGAGGCCGTCTTCGCCTCTGCCGAGCGGTGGTTTGGTCGCTTCGGTCGCAAGCCCCTGATTGAAACAGTCATCGCCCTAGAGCCACCCCAAGGGGGGATTCGTCGCACGGACTTAGTCCGCGATATTAATACCTCCAAGGGCGTCGCCTGTTGGCGCGTACCAGGGCTCTTCGACGATGGCCGCACAGCGATCGACCTTTTCCTAGGCGTCCTCGGTGCAGGCAATAGTTCGCTACTTTGGAATGAAATGCGGGAGAAGCAGAAACTCGTTCTGTCCATTGATGCTTCGGCGTTTGGCGTGCGAGAGTTCGGCCTAGCCTGGTGCAGCTGGTCCGGCGAGGCGACCGCTTCGTCAGCTGCCATTGAAAAGGCGATAGGGGAAGTCATCGATGGACTCCTCCAAAAAGGCGTCACTCCCGCACAGTTTGAAAAAGTGCGCCGACAATCCGTAGTCAGCATGGTCAATGGCCAGAAGAACATTCATGGCATCACTTCGCGTAACGCCTACGCGGCTGCGATCGGCCACGATATCAACTGGCCACAACGCGGGGTCGAGCACTTGGCCCGCCTTTCGGCAGATGAGCTGACCCGCGAAGCCCGCCGCTGGTTCAAACCCGAGAACGTCACTTATGGCACCATGAAAGGAGCTCGCTCTGAGCTGAGTGTTAACGCCGTCCAACCAGCCACCACTCCCGATAAGTTTGAAACCCTCGTACTGGATAACGGCGTACGCGTCATCCTTCAACATGACGCCACCATTCCTAAGGCCGGCATCGGGGTCTTCCTTTCCGCCGGTGCCGCCTATGAGGACGCGGACTTCCGTGGAACCACCGGCTTGCTATCTACGCTTTTCGCCCGCGATACCGCCAAGCGAAGCAAAGAAGAAGTCGCCCAAGCCGTGGACAGCATCGGGGCGACCTTCGCTGATCATGGTTCACAGGTTTCCTGCGGGCTCTGGGGCGAGGCGTTGAGTTCGGATTTCAAGCAGATTGCCGAACTCGTGGCCGACGGGGTGCTGTGCCCTCGTATCCTTCCAGAAACCGTCGCCCTCGAGCGTGCCGCGACCATCAATGCCTGCCGCGAAGCCGAAGATGACATCGTCGAGAAGGCTCGCCTTCGGTTACAACGTCAATTCTTCGGCACTCACCCCTTGGGCGTCGATGCTTGCGGCACACCCGAAACCCTCGCCCGCATCCAGCCGGCGCACCTCAGCGAACTGCATCGCACCCTCATCGTGGCTGACAATCTCGTTGTCGGGGTTAGTGGTGCCTTCGATCGCCAAGCGGCCATGGATTTCATCAAGGAGCGCTTTGGCAGCCTGCCTAAGACCGTCTTGGCTCGTAAAACCTTGTCGTTATCCGTCCCCCAGCCAGCCAGTCGCCACTTAGAGCACGCCAAGGGCGAGCAAGCGGTTGTCGCCGTTGCCTTTCCTCATTGCGGTTTCGGCCCGGACTCCGTGGTCGCAGCCAACGTGACCGAAGAATTACTCAGCGGTATGGCCAGTGGCCTTTTCCGACGTGTCCGCGAGGAAAAGGGTATGGCGTATTTCGTGGGTGCCTCTCGGGTGGAGGTCGTCGACCAAGGCATGTTCTACCTTTTCGCCGGGACGGCCCCCGCTTCGGCCCAGGAAGTCGTCAAAGAAATGCGGCTCGAACTCGATCGCCTCCGCAAAGGTCAATTCGGCAAGGATGAGATTGAAGACGCCAAGCGTCGCATGCGCGTGTCACGCCGGCAAGGCCGACAGTCCGCCGGGGCCCGCATGCAAGGGGCACTCATTCGTGAAGTCGCTGGTCTAGGGGCCAATTTCGATGCCGAGTGGGAACGCCGCATGAACCTGACAGATGCGTCGGCCGTGCAAGCGTTTGCCAAGCGCTACCTCGACGCCAAGTTCGAACAGGAACTCATCGTCATACCGAAGGAGTAATTAGGCCTCCTGGAAGTGCCGCTTCGCGAACCAGGCTGAAAGGATGCCCGGGATGGCGAGGCTCAGCGCAAACAAGAAGTATTGGGCGTAGCCAAGCTTATCGGAAAGGGAACCCGCCCATAGACCCGGGAGGTAATTGGCCAATAGGGCAAAGGTGGAGAGGGCGGCGTAGCGGACGGCCGCACCTGGACCCGAAGCCAGCTTCATCATGGCGAGCAGGAGCGCGCATAATCCGGCGCCATAGGCTAAGTATTCGATGAAAAAGACGGCCCCAATAAACCGAAGGTCATGCGAACCCGTCGAGGCCAACCAAGCGATGGCCGCCAAAGGTATATGCATGGCGAGACCGAGCGGAATCAAGGAGCGACCTAAGCCTAAACGGGCCACAATCTGCGAACCGATAATTCCGCCAAGCGCGAGGCCACATACCGCGGTGGCAATCCGCATCAGGGCGTAGGTCTCATTGGTCAAAGCCAGACCGCCATGCGTGCTCGAAGTCGCAAAAAGCGGAAGGATTTTGGCCATATGAATTTCGCTGGCACGGTAAAATAAAATGAGCCCGCAGACGGCCCCTAACCTTGGGTCGGTAAAGAGCTTGCTCAGCCCCTCTCCCATCTCGCTAAAGCGCTCACGCACCGTCCCCGCATCCTTCGACAATATAGATTCATTTCGTAAGCCCAAACCATTTGCCATCATAGCCAGGAAGGCGAGAAGGCCGGCGGCGACTAATGCCCACGACCACGCTTGGGCGGCCTGCGGGCCGTAATCCATGATGCGTCCGGCCAGCCAGATCAGACCTGGGCCAGCCAGCACCATGCCTAGTTTAGAAGCAAAATTAAGGAAGCCTGCATGGGTAGCACGCATCTGATCAGGGAGTGCCGAAACAAAATACCCGTCGAGGGCGAAGTCATGCGCGGCCGCCACAAAAGACAACAGAATCAGACTCCCGATAATCATGGGGGACGAGGGGTGTTCAGCAGCGACCTGCAGGGCAAGGACGCCGAGGAGAAGCGAAACGACCAACTCCGCACACAGGATAAAGCTACGCGGCCGGAAGACTGCGACCAACGGAGCCAATAGAATTTTGAAGCCAAAAATTAAACCCAGCCACGCGACAACCCGAGTGATATCCTTGTCGGCATAACCCGTATTTTTTAATGCAACCGGTAGGGCCTCATCGCGGACCGCAGCTGGAATCGCCTGGAAAAAATAAGCTGCGGTGACCCAGAGCCACGCCCGCCGTGGGGGTGCCACCGCCTCGTTCATCACTTAGGTGCCTTCGCCGAGCTGAGCCCGACCGAAGTGATCAACCGAGCGAAGGAGACCATCGACGAATTTGGCGACAGTGATGTTCAGTCCCAGTAATTCATTGTCAGACAAATCGAGCATTTCACCTGGACGGAAGGTCCGCTGCGTGTCGGTTAGGCGAGCGACCGTCTTCGGCTTGGTATCACCCAGAGCTTCATTTTTGACGACACCTTCAATCACCTCACCAGGACCAGCCTGAGCCGCTGCCGCCGCAAGCTCTTCGACCGAGAGTTCGAAGTCCTTCATGGCTTTAAATTCCAAAGTCAGTGCGCCATCCGGGGTAATATCATCATTCGTAACGAGGCCGCCGCGAGCGATGACGCGAAGAGCGGCCGCGAGGCTGAAGACACCGTCTTCGAGCTCACAGACGATGCCAAAGGATTCTTCCATTTCGGTGAAGCGGTCCTGAAGCGTCATCCGAATGAAGGCCTGCTGCTTATCACCGATATTCTTTTCGATAATCGGATTGCGTTCACGCTGATGACCCTGCTCGCGAATAAAGAGGCAGAGGAGGTGGCATTGCACCATGCATTCAGCGGACAGCGTAAGGAGATCATTGATGGTGGTGCGGAGCATCAAACCTCGCGCATACGCCAGCATCTGGTCCGCCGGCAAGTGGGCCTGCGGCACCGGCATGACCCGGGTAAGCGTCGAGAAATGGTCGTAGGCCTTTGGGTCGGCGGTGTGAAGCCCGGCGATGTTAAAGGCCAGCATGTCATGTTGACGCTGGAGGGCCGTGAAGAAATTACGGCTGATATTTTGGAGCGAGATGACGTTCTCGCCTGGGCCGGGCTGGGGCTGGGACATGGGTAATTAACTAGGGGAATTGGAATCCTTGCCCTTCACATGGCGAGCCCTTTTACGAGCCAGGAAGCCGTCCGCACGGGGCATGGGCGTCGAGGCAAACCAAGCGACCGCCATCGGCGCCATTTCTGAAAGGGTGAGGGGCGTCTCGCCCATCTGACCCGGAAAGCGATAACAGTGTTCGACGCGCGGCTGGATATCGGGGTCCAGCTTGCCGCCAGGAATCAACAAGGCCAGATGCCGGGCGGGAACGCGCACAGGGGTGCCGAGGTCGATTTTTCGGCCAATATCAGGAGAGAGGGCCACCACGCAGCAACGGTCTTCCACGAGCTTCAGCAAGCCGCCCAGGGCAGCGGCCCGCATGAGTCGTAGCTGTTCCATAGCCCCGCGGGATTGATTCCAAGCTTCCGGGTGAAAGGCGATCTTCTCGGTACCACCCGAGAGCAGGAGGCGCTTCAAGCCAAAGGCAGCCATCGATCGAGCGATGGAAGCCAAGGCCGCGGGATCCTGAACGCCGTCTGCGATGACGATACTCTCGCGCGATTCGCGCCACTCAGAGAAATCAGAAACCCGGGCCAAGCCGAAATCTGGCCGCATGGTCAGCGCACAGACATCTTCGCAGGGGCCTTCGGCGGTATTGGCGAGCTCGATGGGTCCAACGATACGCGTCTGGACGCCTAGTTCGGCGAAAGCCGCATCATGCTCCGCCAGATTAGGCGCAAACGCGGCGGTCGCGACGACTTCGCGCAGGGCCTTCGGATGGTGCCGGAGGCAGGCCAGAACGGCATTGATCCCTCGGATGACGAGGCGATTAGGGTGGGGGTCAGGAGTGTTCACAGAAGGCGGCCCTCATCGAAGTCGATCATGTCAGCGAAGGAAATCACATCAGTGCGCGCGTCGGCGCCCATCTTGTGCTTGGCTTCATTCAGGACCCCGCGGCCCATTTCACTCATGCCCTTTTGGACAAGTTCGCGATTCCAGACATGGACCCGGAGGTCGGGAGGAAAAATAGCCAGCAAGCGGGCATCGAGGTCGCGGTCATCCGTGGCCGCCCGCACACACTCGACGACTTGCTCGGGATTGACGCCAAGATGTAGGCACAGGAAACGATCGAAGCCCTTGGTGAAGTTACGCTGGTAGGATTTGGGCAACTCGCCCTTCAGGTGCTTGCGGATTTTGCCCAGAAAACGCGGAAGGTGCAGCAAGCCCGTGGCCGGGTGCGGGACGTAGGCCGAAGGTAAATCGTAGCAGATTTCTCCCGTGACTTCAGAGAAGCCGTTGGGTTTAGGGTCGGAAGGGGAGGTCATCGGGCAAGTTTGAGTTCAGCCGGCAGGAGTTCAGCAAAGGCGGCACTGGCGGCAGCGAGATTTGTCGACTGAGCTTGGACATATTGCTCAGGGGTGGTCTCACCCATCGAGGTGCTCCGAATGATGGTCTTATCCAGAATCATGACACCCTCCGTATTTTCGAGACGGAAATGGAGTTCTAAAACCGCACGCTTGTCCCCCGTGACACTCATATGGTTCACATCCAACAGGAGAAGGAGGTGCGAGCCGGCGGGCGTTTGCGAGGCAGAGGGTAAGCCAGTCAGCTTAGTCAGATGATGGCCCACCGTCTCCGCGACAGCCCGGTCGAGCGGATTGATCCATCGGTGCGCATCCTCCACGCGGACCCAGCCGGCCTCATCGAGCATCACGACATTCGCCCGACGCAACGATGAGGGGATGATCGCCCGCGGGATGAAAATCGCCGGACTTGGTCGCGTGGGAGCGGTCTGGGGTGCGCTCAATTGATGAAACGTGACGGCTTCGCTCTTCTTATCAAAAATAATACAGCCGGTCAGCAAGACCGAGAGCACCCCGAGCAAGAGGGAAGGCTTCACTTGGCGGCTTCCTCCTTCGGCTTCGCCTCTTTCGTCTGATTCTTACTACGACCCTGAATGATGGTCTCTGGATTACGCTCAATGAAGTCCGCGAGTGAACGAATCGCCTGGGCAGCCTCGGAAACATCCGCGAGGGCCTGATCGAGGTCACGTCGGGCAGGTGAACCAGGCTTGGTCAGCGTACGCAGATTCTCCGAGGTCTCATTGAGTCGTTCGAGTGCCTTGCGGCCGGCGGCGGCCATACCCTGAATATCTTGAGCGACCGGATCGACCTTGCCACTGAGGCGCTTGACGAGCCCATCAATCCCTTGCATCGCCGTCGAGAAATCTGCGACCGCCTTCGAGATGGCCGGGTCGCCCGTGATTTTGGTAATATTGGCGGAAGCCTGGACGAGATTGGTGTTAATTTTACTGAACTCAATTTCCGAGGCCCCCTTGTCGATTCGTCCGAGAATCGAATCCACCTTCTTGGTGATGGCGACAAAATCAATACGACTTAACTGATCGAGCGTCTGCGAGACTGCGCGGGTGAGCGTTCCCAGATTCGAGGGCTGCGTGGGGATCTCCACCATCTCGCCTTTAACTTCATGGAGCTTGAAAGCCGTGTCGGGGAAGTAATCTAACTCGACGTAAAGCACGCCCGTGACGACCGATTGTTGCTGGAGTTTGGCACGTAAGCCCCGCTCGACCGAACCTCGGAGACCCTGTTTCTGAAGTAACGCCTCATCAAGCCCACGGCGGGTGAGCAAGTCCGGGGCGAATTCCATTACCACGGGTACGGAGTAATCGGTAGGAGCCTGATTGGTCGTGCGCAGCAGAACTTGCGAAACTTTACCAATACTCACACCCCGAAATTTCACGGGGGCACCGATATCAAGCCCGCTAACAGAATCATCGAAATAGGCGATGGCGGTGGGCTTGGCGCCCGTGAAGGAACCTGCACCGAGCAAGACGACGGCGGCAATAATCAGCAGGATGCCTCCAACGACGAAAGCACCGATAAGGGTCATGTTGGCGGAACGGCGCATGGTTAGTCTAAACGAGCTTGCGTAAAGAAGGCGTGGGCTTTGGCGTGATTGCCAGCCTGAAGAAATGTTTTAGGCGGGGCGTAAGCGCCCATGGTACCGATTTCAGGGTCCAGATAGACGCAGAAATCCGCAATACGCAGGATACTGGGCACTTCGTGGCTGACTAAAACCACCGTGGTACCGAAGGATTCCCGAATCCGCAGGATGAGTTCATCAAGCCGACCTGAGCTCACGGGGTCGAGCCCGGCGTTAGGCTCATCGAGGAAGATGACCTCCGGATCTAAAGCAATGGCCCGGGCAATGCCGGCACGCTTGGCCATGCCGCCACTGATTTCAGAAGGGAGTTTATCCATGGCGTCGGCTAACCCCACGAGCGCCAATTTATATTCAGCCAGCTGACGGATCTCGCGCTTAGGTGCCTGTAAGAACTCTTGCATAGGCATCTCAACGTTCTCGAGCAGGGTAAGCGAAGAAAACAAAGCGGAGCCCTGAAACAGGAAACCCGTGCGACGTAAAATGGCGGCACGCTCCTGGCGTGATGCCGTCACAAGATTGACCCCGAGCAAAGTCGTCGTGCCAGCAAGAGGCTCATCTAACCCACCGAGGGCCCGCATCAACGTGCTCTTGCCGCAACCGCTAGGGCCAACGACCGCCAAGATTTTTCCCGGAGCAAGACCGAAGGTAAGGTTGTCCATTATCACCTTTTCGCCATGCCCGATGGACATGGCCTCACACGTCAGAATGTCAGTCGACGCGACGGTCATAGGTTGAACAAGTTAAAGATAACGGCAAAGAGAGCGTCCGAAATCACAATCAGCGTAATGCCTAAAACCGCCGCCGAAGTAGCGGCTTCGCCGACACCGAGCGCAGAACGCTTGGCCACCGAACCGCGGTAACAACCTGCCCAAGCCGCGATAAAGCCAAAGGCGATAGACTTAATAAAACCAACCAGGAAACTCTTGAAGGTGATGGCCCGTACGGCCTGCGTCAGGTATTGCTCGATACTGAGGTCCCCGGCGCAAGCGACGATCATGCCTCCAAAGACGCCGATGAAAGTCGCGAAAGTCGCCAGCAACGGCACCATCAAAGTCACCGCCAGGATCCGAGGTGTGGCCAGATACTCCACCGGATTAATCCCCAAGGCACGCAGGGCGTCGGTTTCCTGACTGACATTCATGCTGCCGAGCTGGGAGGCGAAGGCCGTGGACGTTCGACCACAGGCAATCACTCCCGTCATCAGCGCGCCCATCTCACGCGTCATGGCCAGCGAGACGAGATTGGCTACGTAGACCGTCGCCCCGACTTGGCGAAGTTGAATCAGGCCAACGTAAGCCATGATAAGTCCGGTGAGAAAACCGAGCAGGGCAACAATCGGCAAGGCATCAACCCCGGCCGTCTGCAGCTGGAGGGCAAAGTCTCTCCAATTGACCTTTGAACGACCGACCAGCGTACGGGCAAAGCCCATAAAGGTGTGGCCAATATGATTGAAGGAGCGCCCCCAGGATCCCGTGCTCTCAACCCCCCAGGTACCGAATTGAGCCAACAAGCCAGGCGTTTCGCCTAGGTGGTCATTAACCGAAGCCTTCTCGGCCATATGGACCAAGGACTGCAGCCTAACTGGCAAAGAGCCTAGATCCAATTGGCGAACGTTCTTAAAATTACCAAAGATCCAAGCGGGCAGGGAGGAATCGAAGGATTCGAGGGCTGAGGCCTCCAGCCGAACACGGTCGCCCTTAACGACAATGGTCGGAAGGGCGTCGTCTAATCGCCAGACCCCGCCAACGAATACCCGCATCGTGCCATCGGTCAGCATTTCAGACCGGATGGTGGGTGCGCTGGTGGGAATTTGCGACATCCTGACAGTCAAATACTTGGGCAAGAGGTTATTCACAAGTCAGAAAGGCGTTGTCCCTGCATAACAAGACCTCTTTGCTAACCCTCCGAAGATGCTTCCACTGCGCCTAATCGCTCTCCCTCTACTGACCGCAGTCGGCTACGCCGCTGAAGCGCTTCCTGCCTTAGAGCCCGCGCATCCCTGGGTGATTTCATTAAGTGAAGAAAACGACAAGTTCGGCCCTAAGAATAAGGATCGTTATTACACTCAGGGGTTGAAGGTCGCCATCAATACAGACGAGCACACCTTCTTTTCAGTCACCCAGGAGATCAATACTCCGTCGGACACCTTGTCACCTAACCCGTCATTGGACGACTTGCCTTACTCTGGCGCGCTTTATCTAGGCTGGGGCTACGGTAAGATCCTTGATCGCGGCGGACGCAAGGACTGCATGTTCGCGGTCGAGGCGAAACTGGGAGTCATCGGCCCATCCTCGGGCGCCGAGACCATTCAAAATAAATTTCACTCGCTCATCGGCCAACCCCCGACCGCCGGCTGGGGTACGCAGATACCAGATGAACCCTTGGTGAATTTTGATGCAGAATTTCGTCGCCGCTTCGACATTGATCCGACGGGTCGAGGGTATCGCGATTTAATCGCCCGTATGATGGTCGAGCTTGGGACCATGCGATCTGAAGCTCTTTTAGGAGCCCAAGTTCGCTGGGGTCTGAATCTCGATAAATCCTGGGGGCATTCCTATATCCGTCAGTCTACCGGTTATGACCCCGCCACGGCCCTTAGCTCGGCGGGCAGCAGTCCTAATTTCGCCTATTGGGCCTTTGCGGACTCCCAACTCGAGGTGGTCGCACATAATTACATGACCGATGGGACCAATTTCCGGGAATCGCGCGCCGTGACGCGGCGGGCGATTGTGATGCAACTGGCCCTCGGCACCACCTTCCAATTGCACAAGTTCTCCGCCACTTATTTTATCGCCGTAAGGACAAAAGATTTCGAGACGCAAGACGCGATGCACTTTTTTGGCGGCCTCAAGGGTCAATTTATCTTCTGACATGCCAGCCATCGCTGTAATCGACGTCGGCTCCAACTCCATCAAGGTGGCGGTCGTCGATGCCACCTCACGCTCGGAACTAGGACGAAAGACTGAATCCGTCCGCCTGCAACAATCCGACGGAGACGAAGGTCTCTTTCCGGTGGAGATCCAAGTTGAAGCCGTGGAAGCCATTGGCCGGCTTGTTACCTTTGCCCGGGAAAAAGGTGCGGAGCGCGTCGTTATTCTCGGGACGAGTGCTATTCGTGAATCTGCCAGTCGCCAAGCGTTTGCCCAGCGCGTGCAGACGGCCACTGGCATCCCGCTTACGATTGTCTCCGGCGAGGTTGAAGCCCGCCTCGCGGCTGCGGGGGTGAGGACCGATCCAGCCTATCAGGCATACGCCAACATCCTGTCCTTTGATTTGGGAGGCGGGAGCTTAGAAATCTGTGCCCAACGTGGTCAGAACTGTATCTTAGCCCGGAGCTTTCGGACTGGCTCCGTCCGCCTTACCCACGGCTACCTCAGAGGAGGTCTAGGTGTCGTCGATGAATTGGATCAAAGCTCGATTCGTACGCATCTCCTGGGAGCCCTGACCACAGTTATCCCGACGGCTGCCGCCGAAAACTATCTCATCATCGGAGCTGGCGGCGCTTTTGCAGCCGTGGCCCTATACCTTGAAGCCATCGGGGAGACACCCGCAGGTGGCCGGCTCCCCGTCCTGCGTATTCGCGAACTCAAAGATCGTCTCTGCGCCTTGACCTTAGACGAACGCAAGCAGATCTCCGGTATCCCTGCGGACCGTGCCGATATCATGCCCGCCGCACTCATTACCTTGTGTGTCCTCGCTGACCTCACAGGTGCAGAGGCCTTCCATCTGAGCCATCGCGGCGTACGTCACGGCATGGTCGAACTCATGCTCGGACAATCGGGCAAACTTTTGTGAAAGCCCTCACTTCCATCCTGCTCCTCACGGCATGCTTGATTGCACAGGCAGCCGATAAGCCAGTCATACGCACAGGTAAGGTCAGTAAAGTTGATCCAGCGACGGGGATGGCCACCTTGCAATTACGTGCCGCCGGCGCCTCTGCCACGAGCGAGGTCGAACCCACCCCCATCGTCGTTCGGTTTCCGCTAGGTGACGTCAAGGTCGGCTACTCGGGACGGGAGATTTCTTTGCACCTCACCACCACACCTGAGGGATCTCGTTATGCAGATACGATTTTCCCCTATGAGCCGGAATCCCTTCGCCGCATGGAAGAGATTACCGAGTCGCTACACCGCGAAACCTTAGACAAGGGACGCTTGGTCACCCGCATGCCCAATGACCTGATGCCCAACATGGCACTTTGGGATCAGGACGGTCAGCTTGTGATGAAGAAGGATTTTCTGGGCTCACCGTTGGCACTCAATTTCATCTTTACCAGTTGCCGCTCAGCCCGGATGTGCCCCGCGTCGACGGCCTGTATGAAGCAACTCGCCGACTTACTAGCGAAGCAACCTGCCGCTGGAAAGGTCAGGCTTATCACCATTACTTTTGACCCGGAAACTGACTCACCAGGCCTCCTTCGCACCTATGCTGACGGCTATGCCATCGACCATGGTCGCCATCGCTTCCTCACGGGTAACCCGGCCCAAATCAAGGATCTGATGCGACACTATGGTATCCAGACATTGCGCGATGATGGCACCATCGTACACAACGCCGCACTCATCCTCATGACCGCAGAGGGGCGCATCATGCAACGCCGGGAGGGAGCCGCGTTCGACGCGGAAGACGTTGCCAAGGTGCTCGTTCAGATGGCTTCCGGCAAATGAACACCCGTCATCAGTTCTGGTTCATCACGGGCGTCGCCGCACTGGTTTTTGCGGTCCTGCGCTCACTGCCAGACACCCATTGTGCGTTTCTCCACTCCGACCACCAGCCCGTCGTCGTGGGCAATGTGGAATTCTGCGGCGTCAATGAAGAGGCCAACTACTACCAACCCAAGGTTCTGCAGTTTCCGGTCGGGCTCGATATCCACCTTAATCAGAGTGGCGAACGCGGCACACTCAAACTTGTGCGTGAAGATGGCACCGCGTACCTCAACCATGAGGTTGCCGTAACGCACACGGAAAAGGTTCACCTACACCTTCGTCAGCTCAGCGGCCGACTCGCCTACGTACACCTCCATCCCGTCGCGCAAGATGACGGGACCTGGACCTTCACGTTCCCGGCTGATTTCATGAAAGGTAATCCCGGAGGGAGCTACCAGGCATTTGTCGATTTCGCCGATCAACGATCCGGACGGATATTATTGGCCGAGGCCAAGGTCGAAGGCCCCCGCACGCCGCTCGCCCCATCGACTCCCTTAGCACGTAATCAACTCCTAGCCTTCGAAACGACCTCCCGTAATACTGGCGATTCCTGCGTGATTCGCGTGAAACTCTCCGCACCCGAGGGAGCAAAACTCAAACTGCAACCAATCATGGGTTCATTAGGTCATGCCGTCCTCATGGGACCCATCGAAGCCTTGCCCGGCTACGCCCACATGCATCCCTCGCTTGAGGGCGGCGAATACAGCGAGGCGCCGACCTTAGCCTTTAAGTTAAAACTACCGCCGCCTGGAGTTTACGACTTCTGGTTGAACATCTCCGACGGCCGGCCCGATACACTGCATGCCCAGTTAACGGTTACACGTTAACGGAACGAAAATAGTCAATGGTCGCGGCTAATCCGCTGGGTAAATTATGCCTTGGGATCCAACCAGTCTGTCGAAGTTTTTCCGAGGAAGCGACAGAATGCATCACATCGCCCGGACGACCAGACAGGAAACGTAGTGCCGATTTCGAGGCGGTCAGTTTCAGGATCTCCTGGGCCAGAGATTTAATCGAAAGGCTTTGGCCATAACCAACATTATAAGAACCCGTGGCCACTGGAGACAGGGAAACAAAATCGAGTGCGCCCACGATGTCCTTAACGTAAATAAAGTCACGCGTCTGCTCCCCGTCGCCATAGATGGTGATATCTTCGGAGCGAAGGGCCCGAGCGATGAAGATGGGCACTGCCGCTGCATAAGCGGATTGCGGATCTTGGCGTGGCCCGAAGACATTGAAGAAACGTAGGCTGGCCGTGGCCAAGCCGTGTACCCTTTGAAAATCTGCTAACAGATGTTCCCCGGCGAGTTTTGTCTCAGCGTAGGGAGATTTGGGCTCTGGAGGCATGGTTTCCAGCTTAGGAACAAGCGGATTATCTCCATAGATTGCCGCGGAGGAGGCCAAGACGACCTTCCGCGCACCTACTCGCACCGCGGCGGTGAGGACGCGACGAGTGCCTTCGACGTTTAGTTGCACGCATTCGGCCGGTTTCTGCACGGACTCCGGGACGGAGATCATCGCCGCTAAGTGAAACACCCGTTCGACACCCTGCATGGCTTTCGTCAGTGCAGTCTCATCTAAAATGGAGCCTTCGACCACTCGGCAATCAAGTCCCGCAAGGTTACGTCGATAACCGGTGCGAAAATCATCCAGTACTACGATCTCCGCTTGCCCCTGAAAGTGTTCGACGATGTGCGAGCCAATGAAGCCAGCCCCGCCCGTAATGAGGATACGGGGTCTCATTTTTGGTCGACGAAGTTTTGCATCGCGGGGAGCTGATCTTCGATGGAGGCAACGAGTTTAAATTGGGTACGCAGTCGATCGAGATTATGCAACGGACGTTTAATCTTAAAATAGGCATCGCCCTCGAGCCAATCCGTGAGGAAACGAAGGCCGATTTCGAAAGTGATAAGTTTCCCCGCGAAAGGGAGTAATTGTTTTTCGCGAGGCGTCAGGAAACCTTGGGCGGAACTGAGGTAGCCCTTGACCAAGGCTTCGAACATGGGGAATTGCATCGTGACCAATGACAGATTCGTCTCATCCTCCGCGGCCGGGGAGGTCGAAGTACGCACTAAGTCGCCGAAGTCATAAAGCACCGAACCCGGCATGACCGTGTCCAGGTCGATCACACAGATGCCTTCCTGCGTGACATCATCCAGCAATACATTGTTCAGCTTCGTATCGTTATGGGTGACACGTTCTGGCAATTGGCCAGAGCGAAGGGCATCAACCACGCGGCTAACTTCGGACTCGCGGGCTAGAGCGAAAGCAATTTCCGACTTGGCCGCGTCGGCCCGTCCATGGGCGTCCTTGGCCAACGCGGCCTGAAAGCGAGCAAAGCGAGCAGGGGTGTGATGGAAATCAGGGATTGTCTCGTGCAGGCGGCCCCCAGGCAGGTCCGCCAGCAAGGACTGGAAAGCCCCGAATGCCCGGGCCGCTTGAAATGCCTGATTGGCATTTCGAACGACATCATAGCCCGTGGCTTTTTCGACAAAATCATAACAGCGCCAGCGATT
>CAIKRN010000171.1 GCA_903829855.1 uncultured Opitutia bacterium | reverse complement strand
TGCTCATGGCCCAGCAGAGTTCGGTCTTCTTCGGGATCATGAGCTGGACCTATACGCCGATGGTCAACATCCGCGCCCATGTCTGGGTCAGCGACCCGATGGTCGAGCAGGTCAACGACGCGAAGCCGCTCCGGGACACCGACCTCGGCCGCGTGCGTTCCGTCGATGGCGTCGCGTGGGCCGCCCCGCTTCATACCTCCTTTGTCCAAGCGCGCATGCAGGACGGCAACTTCAAGTTAATCACGCTCGTCGGTATCGACGCGGACACTTTTGCCGGCGCGCCCGCCGTCCTGACTCAAGGGCGGATCGAAGACTTGCGCCTTCCGGATACGGTCATC
This sequence comes from uncultured Opitutia bacterium, assembly GCA_903829855.1. Taxonomy (GTDB): domain Bacteria; phylum Verrucomicrobiota; class Verrucomicrobiia; order Opitutales; family UBA953; genus UBA953. The sequence goes on along the minus strand of CAIKRN010000171.1, from coordinate 5,369 downwards.
GTCGACGAATGGGGTGCCTCTCTCATGGGTCGCATGGGGGTGGGGCCGGACGGCAAGCCACGCTCCACGCCGCTCAAGGTCGGCGACACCTTTGAAATCAACGACATTCAGGCCCGCATCGTCGGTATCTGCAAAGTGCGTCGCGCTTTCACCGGGGGTCCGTTCGTCTACACTACGTACGATCGTGCTAAGGGCTACACCCTCGGCGCACGCCGCACGCTCAGCTTCATGCTCGTTGAGCCTCAGAAGGGCGTGACGCCCGCCGAGCTCTGCGGCCGCATCGAGCGCGACACCGGCCTCAAGGCCTGGACGTCCGACACGGTAATCTGGAGCTGGGGTGAGCGCAGTCTGGCGCGGAATACTTTCTGGTGGTTCTGGACCAACACGGGCATCCCGTTCTCCTTTGGCACGGCGGTCCTCCTGGGCTTATTCGTCGGTATCGCGATCTCCGGCCAGACGTTCTATTCGTTCGTGCTGGAGAATCTGAAATATTTCGCGGCCATCAAGGCGATGGGCGCGGGCATGGGCGTCATCGCCCGCATGCTCTTCGTGCAGGCCTTTACAGCTGGTCTCATTGGCTTTGGCCTCGGCGCCGGGATGGCGCAGGCCATCGGCCGCGCGATGATTGAGAAAGGTATGCCTCCTTTCGTGATGTTCCCGCAAATCCTCTGGGCGACGTTCGCCCTCGTGCTGGGCATCAGCTTCGTCTCGGCCGTCATCGGCATCATCAAGGTGTCCCGCGTCGACGCCGCCTCTGTCTTCCGCGGATGAGCCACCAAGCCCACACCGTCGCCGTCCGCGCTTCTGGCGTCGACATGTTCTTTGGCACGCCCGAAAACCAGGTCGTCGCGCTCAAGCAGGCCGACTTCGAAGCCCGCCGTGGCGAGCTCATCATGCTCGTCGGACCTTCCGGCTGCGGGAAGACGACCTTACTTTCTGTCATCGCCGGCACGCTCACGCCGCAGGCGGGGACGGTCGAGGTCTTTGGCCAGCGTCTCGATGGCCTCGGTCAGGAGGAACTCACGTCGTTCCGCCGCAAGAACCTCGGCTTCGTTTTCCAGTCCTTCAACCTCATCCCGACCCTTTCCGTCGTCGAGAACGTGATGGTCCCACTCCTGATTCAGGGCCGGCCTTACGATGAAGCCCAAGCCCGTGCTCTCGCGATCATCGAGAAGGTTGGCCTCAAGGGCCGCGAAGAGGGTCGGCCCAACGCGCTCTCGGGTGGCCAGCAGCAGCGCGTGGCGATTGCCCGCGCACTCGTCCACGAACCACCGTTGTTGATTTGCGACGAACCGACCTCAGCCCTCGATAAGGACACCGGCGCGCATATCATGGAGCTTGTGCGCGACCTTTCCCGCTCACCCGAACGTTGCGTGGTCGTCGTCACGCACGACCATCGCATCTTCCGTTTCGCTGATCGTATCGCGGAGATGGAAGACGGACGCATTAGCCGCGTCGTCGACGACCCCAAGCTCCTCGACACCTCCCATCTCTGATTACTCTTATGTTCAAGAAACGCATCCTGCTCTTCGCCCTGGCCCTCGCCGGAGCCGTCGCCGCTTGGCAGCTCACCCGTGGTACCGCCAACGAGGCGCCCATCAAGCCGCCGCCCTATGAGCCCGCTATCCGTGACAAGGACGGCCTGATCGCCGCCGCTGGCCTGATCGAGGCCGCCGCGGAGAACACGCTCCTCGGCTCGCCCACTTCCGGCACCGTCGCCAAGGTCCATGTGAAGGTTTGGGACAAGGTAAAGGTGGGCGATTCGATCCTCACGCTCGACGACCGCGATTTGCAGGCCCAGTTCGCTGTGCAGCAGGCCGCCGTTTCCGCCGCGGAAGCTTTCGCTGAGCGCGCCGAAGACGCCGCCCGACGCTGGACCGGCATCAAGGATAGCGGCGCTGTCTCTGCGTCCGAGCTCCTGTCTTACCAGATGGCTGCCAAGGAAGCTAAAGCGAAGCTCGCCCTCGCCAAGGCCCAGCTCGCGCAGACGGGGGTGCTCCTCGACCGTCTCGTGCTGCGTTCGCCCATCGAAGCCTCGGTCCTCCAGGTTAGCGTACGCGTGGGGGAATTCGTCGCCGCCGGCGCTAAGGCTCCGGTCGTCCTAGGGGATATCTCCACTTTGCAGATCCGTTGCGACGTCGATGAGCAGCTGGCCACGCGCATGCGCGATGGCCTGCCTGCCAAAGGTTACCTCAAAGGCGAGAGCTCCCTCGCCGGCGGCAAGGATCGTTCCATCGCGTTGAAGTTCGTCCGCATCGAACCCTTCGTCATCCCGAAGACCTCCCTCACCGGCGCCAGCGTCGAGCGCGTTGACACCCGCGTACTGCAGGTGATCTACTCGTTTGATCGCCCTTCAGGACGTGCGCTCTTCGTGGGCCAGCAGATGGACGTGTATATCGACGCCTCCCAAAATGCTCCCGGCAAATAAAACGTTCCTCCTCGCCTCGCTCCTCCTCGCGGGTTGCGCGCATGATCCGATGGCGAAGCCTAAAGGGCCCGTCGCGCCTGCGGCGTTCTCGCAGGGCGGAGCTGTCGCCGATGCGAAGTGGGCCGAGGCTTTCGGCGACGCTGCCTTGCTCAAACTCATCGCGCAGGCACGCAAGAATAGTCCCGATCTCGTCATCGCTCGCGCGCGTCAGCGCGAAGCGGTTGCACTACTCATTGCCGCCAACGCTGGCGACCAGCCGGCCCTTTCCGTCGGCGCTGGGCTGGAATCCTCCCGCATCTCGCTCGATACCGGCCGTACACCAGTCGGCTTCGGCATCCCCCGTCGCACCGATGTCGGCGCCGTCGGCGTGAAGGCCTCCTGGGAGCTCGACGTCTGGGGCCGTGAGGCCGCCAAGAGCAAGGCTGCTGACGCCGATTCGCGTGCGGCCAGGTTCACCGCGGAACAGGCGGACCTCGCCCTCTCAGCCGAAGTCGCCCGTCTCTGGTTCGCCGTCCGCGGCGCCCGCGAGCAGCTCGCCTTCCTCGAGACCGAATTCGCCACGCGTTATCGCGAAATGGAAATCGTCGAGAAGACCGTCGGCGCGGGCTTGCTCGATTCCGATCCGCTTTCCTCCGCGCGTCTCGCCGCCGCCCAGGCCAAGGTCGACGAAGGTCTCGGCCGCCGCCGTCTTGCCGCTGCTGAGAATGCGCTGCGAGCGTTGATCGGTTCCGCCCCCGGCGCCCAGCTTCCCGAAGCGAAAGGCTCCGCCGCGATGCCGGCCTTCGGCGCCGGCGTGCCTTCCGAGCTCCTGCTCCGTCGGCCGGATCTCTCCGCCGCCGCCGCGCGTCTTGATGCCGCGATCTCGCGCGAAGGCGCCGCCATCGCTGACTTTTATCCATCCGTGACCCTCAATGGCCAGGCTGGCTGGCAGGCTGATCCGGCTTCGCGCGTCGGGCGCGGGTCTTCCAGTTTCTGGTCGCTGACACCTTCGGTAGACTTGCCGCTTTTCGATGCTGGTCGACGCGAGGCTGATCTCGAAGTTGCCCGCGCGCGTATCGACGGATCCGCCGGCGAGTGGACCAAGGCCGTGCTCGGGGCCTTCCGCGAAGTCGAGGATGCCCTTGCCGATCTGCGTGAACTCGCCCTGCAGGAAGAGCTGACAGGCCGCGTGCTCACTGCGGTGCGCGTCCGGCTCACTAATGCCGAGGCCCGCCGCCAGGCCGGCATCGCGAATGAGAATGACATCACAGTGGCCCGCCGCGATGAAGCCATGGCCGCACGCACGCTTTCGATGGTCGTCTGGGAGCGTCGGCAGGTCGCGGTGCGACTCGCGGCGGCGACCGGCGGTGGTTGGTCCGCGAAGTAATCTTGCAAAGAAGAAGGGCGTCCTTGCGGACGCCCTTTCTGTTTCCGTCAAGGCGCTCAGGCCTTGATCTGCGGGCGCTTGGGATCCGGCCAGTCGATGTGGAAGAATTCGCCGCGGGGCTTATCCTTACGCTCATAGGTGTGGGCGCCGAAGAAGTCGCGTTGCCCCTGGAGCAGGTTCTGCGGGAGATTTTCGGTGCGATACGAATCGAAGTAGGACAGGGCCGAGCCGAGGGTCGGCACGGGGATGCCGTGCTTCACCGCGAGGGCGATGACCTTGCGCCAGTTCTTCTGCGCCTTCTTCACGGTCTTCTTGAAGTATGGGTCGAGGAGAAGGTTATCCAGCGACCGCTTCTTGGCGAAGGCTTCGGTGATCTTCTGGAGGAAGCTGGCTCGGATAATGCAACCCCCACGCCAGATCTGGGCGATCTCGCCGAAGTTGAGCTTCCACCTGTACTCGTTTTGCGCCTCGCGCATAAGCTGGAAACCCTGGGCGTAGGAGCAAATCTTGGAGCAATAGAGGGCGTCGCGAATCTGCTCGATGATCTTGGCGCGGTCCGGATTGGTCATCGCGCGCTTCGGGCCGCGGAGGACCTTGGCGGCTTTGACGCGCTCATCCTTCACGGCGGAGAGGCAGCGGGCGAAGACGGCTTCGGCGATGGTCGGCGCGGCGACACCCATGTCGAGGGCGTTAGCGCTCGTCCACTTGCCCGTGCCCTTCTGGCCGGCGGTGTCGAGGATGACGTCGACCAGCGGGACGCCAGTTTCCGGATCCTTCTGCTTGAGGACCTTGGCGGTGATTTCGATGAGGAAGGAATTCAGGTCGCCCTTGTTCCATTCTTCGAAGGTGGTGCCGATCTCGTCGGGGGTCATGCCGAGGAGGCCACGCATGAGGTCGTAGGCTTCGCAGATCATCTGCATGTCGCCGTACTCGATGCCGTTATGGACCATCTTCACGTAGTGGCCGGCGCCGTCGGGGCCGATGTGGGCCACGCAAGGAACGCCGCCCTTCACAGGCTTACCCGGCTTGCCGCCGGTGAGCTCAACGCCCGTGACAGCGTCGACTTTGGAAGCGACTGCTTCCCAGATGGGCTTAAGTTCTGCCCAGGCAGCAGCGTCGCCGCCGGGCATAAGGGACGGCCCGAAGCGGGCGCCTTCTTCGCCGCCGGAGACGCCGGAACCGATGAACCGGAGGCCCTTGGCCTTGAGTTCTTTTTCTCGGCGGATGGTGTCAGTCCAAAGGGCATTGCCGCCGTCGATGATGATGTCGCCTGGCTCAAAGGCCGCGGCGAGCTCGTTGATCACGGCGTCAGTCGGGCTGCCAGCTTTGACGAGGATGACGGCCTTGCGGGGCTTTTTGAGCGAAGCGGCGAAATCTTTAATCGTTGGGCAACCGGTGAGTTTGCCTGGGGTGCTCGGGTTTTCCTTCACGAACTCGTCGGTCTTAGCGGTCGTGCGGTTATACACCGAGATCGCGAAGCCGTGGTCGGCGATGTTGAGGGCGAGGTTCTGACCCATGACGGCCAGACCGATGAGACCAATGTCGGATTGCATAAGAGGTCTCAATGCGAACCCC
>CAIKRN010000170.1 GCA_903829855.1 uncultured Opitutia bacterium | reverse complement strand
GCGAACCGGACCCGCGTCGAACGGAAACTTCCATTCCTTATCTGGAGTTGTAGGTAGTTTGCGGATATTTTCAAGTCAGAATGGCAGCAGTGGCTTTCGCGCCGGGCAACTTTGCTTCGTCGCGAGGGGGCACGTGGGCACGATGACAAGGGGGCACGGGGAGATGGTATCGGAAACGAGCCAGCATGAACTAGGGCAGCACGCGGTGCTGCCCCTACCTAAAGGCAGGCGGATGCGATGTCATCGCATCCCTACGCAGGAAACCGGCTTCCCTTCGCGGTTTACAAAACTCGGCCGAGTCGGCTTGTTTGTAAACTTGGCCGGTCGCGGCCGAGCAGGGATGCTCAGCCCTACCTAGGGCAGAGGGTAGGGCGGGCTCTCCGAGCCCGCCGTTGGGTCGATCGAGTTTCGAACCTCTCTTGGCGAACGGACGGCTCGGAGAGCCGTCCCTACCAGCGCGGCGGAGCCGCGAGGGGATATGCTGGCATGGTGACATGGGGGCACGGGGAGATGGCAGCGGAAACGAGCCAGCATCAACTAGGGCAGCACGCGGTGCTGCCCCTACCAAGATGCAACTAGGACAGCACGTGGTGCTGTCCCTACCTAGTTACGCAATTCTACTCCAGAGCACCTTGAGGTAGCGTCCCTCGGGGTGGTTGGAGGCGTTGGGGTGGTCGCCGCCGGGGCCGGTGCGATCGAAGATCTGGAGGCGCTTCTGGTAGCGGTGCGCGGCCTTGCTGACGAGGTCCTCGAATGACTCAGGAGAGACGAGGCCGGAGCAGGAACAGGTCACGAAAAGACCCCCCGGGGCCACGAGCTGCATGGCGAGGACGTTGAGGTCATTATATTTCTTAAGTCCTTCTGCCTCAAACTCTTCGTCACGGCTATCGACGAACTTAGGGGGGTCGCAAAGGACCAGATCCCAGGTCTTGCCGTTCTTCTGCATCTGGCGGATCCAGGTGAAGGCGTCGGAATGCACGAAGTCGATCCGGACGTTGTTCAGGTTCATGTTCCGCTTGGCCATCTCGATGGCTTTTTCATCCAGGTCGACACCGGTGACTTCGGTGGCGCCGGCGAGCTTGGCGGCGATGGAGAAACCCCCGGAATAACAGCATAAATCGAGGACTTTGAGGCCCTTGGCGAGGGCGCCGAAGCGGCGGCGGTTATCGCGCTGGTCGCAGAAGAAGCCGGTCTTATGGCCTTCGGCGAAGTCGACCTCCTGAATCATGCCGAATTCCTTGATCTTCACGAAACGGACGGCTGATTTCGGGATATCGGTCGGCATAATCCCTTCAATACGAGCGACATGCGGATCTACTTGGACGATCTCGCGCTTGGTGCCGACGGCGTCGTGCAGGATGGGGATCCAGCGGGGGAGGCGGCGCATGACCGCATAGGACGACACCTCTATGGATAGCACGTCGCCGAGGCGGTCGACGATCAGGCCAGAGAGGAAGTCGGCGTCGGCGTTGACCACGCGATAGGCGTCCGTGTTTTCGTCGAGCTTGAGGACGTCCTTGCGGAGGGCGGCGGCGCGGCGGATGGCCTGTTCGAACCAGACGTCATCGGGCTTGCCCGGGGTGGCCTTGAGGATGCGGAGCGCGATGGGGGCACCGGCGTTCCAGAAACCGTAACCGATGAAGGAGCCCTGCTTATCGTAGGCGGAAACCACGTCGCCCTGGCGGGCGTCCGGCGAGACTTCGCCGACCATCGAGCGGAAGATCGAAGGCTTGGACGTGAACGTCTTGAGCTGCACCCATGGTTTCTCGCGCGCGATGGGCGCGGGGATGTTGGGCAGGCTGCTGGTCGGCTCGGACATGCCGACAGGTTCGGGGAGGTGTCGCCCTTGGCAAGCCCCGGCCGCTCTTACCGGTCAGATTAACCGATGAAGCTGCAGATATACTGGCAGATGCCGGACTGCACGGTGATCGTGAAGCCGGACTTCGGGGCCACGTAGAAGTGGGTGCCCGCGCCGTAGGTCTTCTCTTCCTTGGAGCCGTCTTGGACCACGACGCACGAGCCGTCGGTGATTTCCATGATCTCGGCCTTGTCGGTGCCGAAGTGGTAGGTTCCGGCGTAGATCAGCCCGACGGTCTTCTTGGCGCCATCGGCGGTGAGGATCGTGTGGGAGACGACCTTGCCATCGAAGTAGACGTTGGCTTTGGCGACGGCGGTGACGTTTTTGAATTCCATGGGACGGATTTGGTAAGGGGAGGGGGAGGGAGGG
>CAIKRN010000169.1 GCA_903829855.1 uncultured Opitutia bacterium | reverse complement strand
TGGTGACGGGCTCTTAATTTTTCCAGAAGGCACCCGGAGCCAAGATGGCATCATCATGGAGCCTAAGGCTGGCGCGGGCTTACTCGCCTGTAAGTCTGGCGTTCCGGTTATCCCCATCCGTATTCGGGGCACGCGTGACGTCCTTCCCCGCGGGAGTCTTTTGCCCGTTGGCTCGGCACGGGTTCATCTCCGCTTTGGTCCGCCGATATTGGCATCGGAATATGACCCAGGGCGCGATCACCCCAATCGCTCCATTGAGGCTTCACGCCGTATCCTGGAGCGCATCAAAGCGCTCCCTGAGTACGTCGACCTCGGCCTCTAGTTGGCCTAGGAAATCCGCTGCGGCATCACGACGCAGAGGAAATCATCCTTCAACCCGCGGATGACGCCCGGGGACATGTCGTCTTTGAATTCAAAGTCGATTTCGTCTTCGGTGAGGGCCTTCAATGGGTCCGTGATGTACTGCGGGTTGAAAGCGATGTTCACATCTGGGCCGTCGTATTTGATGGCGATCGGCTCATGCGCTTCGCCGCTATCGGACTTCGCGGAAATTTCAAGGTTCTGGGTCTTCTTGGACACGCTCATCCGAATCGTGTTGTTGCGGTCGTCCGTCATCAGGGCGGCGCGGTTAACACTTTCGAGAATCTTTTCGCGCTCGAGGCGAACCTTGAAGCCGGCGTCCTTCGGAATCACCTGGCGGTAGTTAGGATAATTCCCTTCGACGACTTTCGAGACTAATTGAATCCGATCCACAAGTCCTTCTTCGTTTTTCGGGATATCAATCGTGAAGCCAACCTGGCGTTCGTTATGCGAAACGTGGGCGACGCCGCCCGCTTTAAGCAAGCGCATGAGCTCAATGATGGTGCGGGCCGGCAGAATAATCGCTAACGTTTTGTCCGAGCCTTCGAGTTTACGTTCACATTTCGCGAGGCGGCGGCCATCGGTGGCAACCACAGTTAATTTGCCTTCCGCAAATTCAAAGAATACGCCGTTGAGGATGTAGCGATTCTCGTCGGAGGATTGTGCATAGCTGACTTTGCGCAGCATGTCTCCGAGGTCATCCTGGTTAATCGAGATTGTCGGTTGACCAGCGAAATTGGAAATGGGCGGAAATTGATCGGCGGGTAGGCCGGCGATTTGGAAAACTGAACTTCCCGAAGTAATTTTTACACGGTCTTTGCCGGTGAGTTCCACGATTGTATCGCTGCTCGACAGGGCCCGGATGATGGGAACCAGTTTTTTAACGGGGAGGGTGATGCGTCCGGGTGAACTGACCGAAGCTTTGATGCGACAGCAAATGCCGAGATCTAAGTTGGTGGTCGTTAAGGTGATGGTATCACCTTCCGCCTCGATTAGCACGTTTTGCAGGATGGGCATCGTTGCGCGATTTCCCACCACGTTGGTGACGCTGGAAAGACCGTTGAAGAAATGATTCCGGTTAACCTTGAACTTCATGATGACCAAAGAATTGAGGGAGGTCAGGGGGTGAGGCAACTACGCAATACCCACAATCCCCTCCGCTGTGTTCTTAATTACCCTTCATATATAAATACCAGTAGTACTAGTAGGTCTCGGAATCCCGTACATAGATACACAAGACCTTGGCGGACTGGACACATGCGATTGGTCAGCCTGTGTGCCGAGACCGTGAACAACTCCCTGCTTGTTCACACTATCCCAGGAACACCCTTTACTCACGCGGTATTCACACCTTGGACACCGGCTCATCATCGTCTTCTGGAGCTGGGTCCATCTCGCTCTTTTTAAGCAGGAAAGCGTGCCGGAAAAGACTCCAACCGATGTAACCCAAAAATAGCGCCGGGAATGAATACTCTGGGAACCGAAATACCAAAGCCGCCGTGATGATAATGAGAATGAAGACCCGAGTCCGGGCCCGGGCGGTCCAATCCAGCTTCTTGAAGCTCGGGAAGCGGACATTGCTAATCATGAGGTAGGAGATGACCAGCATCAGTGGCAAGAGGCTCCAGGACCAAGCCTGGACGGCCTGCTCAAATGGATCCTTTTGATCGGCGGACCGCATCACCTTTGATAACACGAGGACCAGGGAAGCAATCATCCCCGCAGCGGCGGGGGATGGTAGGCCTACGAAGTCACCCCCGGCGGCGCGTTTCTCGTTTCCAGGCACCAACGGGTTGGTGAGTACGTTAAAGCGTGCCAGCCGAACTCCGGCACAAAGAAGATAGATAAATGCGAGCAGCCAGGTGACCAATTGAACATTGTCGGTCGCCTCTGGCTTGATGACGAGGAAGCACGCCATAAGGGCGGGGGCGACGCCGAAAGAAACCGTGTCGGCGATTGAATCAAACTCCGCACCGAACAGGGATTCACGATTGGTCGCGCGGGCTACCCGGCCGTCAAAAAGATCACAAACACAGGCAAAAAGAATAAACCAAACCGCCCAAATATAGTGTTCCGCCCGACCTTCGGGCGTGAGTGTTGTAAAGCGGGCCTCAATGCAGTTTTTAATGGCCAAGAAGCCACACAGCATGTTTCCCGCCGTGAATAAATTAGGGAGCAAATAAATGCGGGCGGCTTCCTCGGGTGAGGAATAAGCACGTTTTTCTGGGGGATTGGCCACGTTTAGGACTTGGGTTCGTCGAGGTATTTCCAAAAACCGCCTTCTTGTTCAATCCTCGCCTCATCTTCGGGGAAGGGCAGGTGCGAGCGAAAAGCGAAGTCCGCATAGGTGTGGCGGTGCAACACGTAGTTGGCGAGGAGTGAGTTTTCCGTCGACTCGAAGTAGATGCGAAACTCCCCAACGCGGAGCCGGTGGTAAACGTGCCCGCCGCGCCGCACGGTACCTAGTTCCGAGGTGCCGTTAATCAACTCTTCCGCGGTCAGCGATGAGAATGCCTCGACGACCTCCATCTGCTCCAGGGTAGGCAGCTTGGCTAGCTCACGCATCGCCTGGTCGCTGAAATTCACTTGATACATCGGTGGGGAAAGCAAACGCCTTTCCGCAGGTGTCGGCAACCTTTCAGTTGCCACTCAACCATTGTGAAACGAGATAATCTGCCCGTTTTTCAACCATATCTAGCACTTTTTCGAAACCGTCACTTCCGCCATAATACGGATCCGGCAGAGCATGATCACCCAGGAGTAGCTGAAGCCGGCCTCGCCTGCTTGCCGGGCAAATAACCCGGAGGGAGGAGAGGTTGATTTCATCGGCGGCGAGGATGAGATCGAATGAAGTAAAATCTTCGGCGCAAATCTGCCGCGCCCGCAGGTGCCCCAGCTCGTACCCGCGCCTTCGGGCGTGCTCAATGGACCGGGGGTCGGGCGGTTCGCCAATGTGATAATTTTCTGTGCCCGCTGAATCAAATTGGACCTCTAGGCACGCCCGCGTCGCCTTCGAACGGAGGACCTCCTCTGCCGTCGGTGAGCGGCAAATATTCCCCATACATACCAACAGGACTCTCCTCGGCTTGGCGGCCGGGGGCATCGTTAGACCTTACCGCCGAAGCTCTGATGGTCGTCTAAATCGAGCACATCAAACCAGGTGGAAATATCTTCGCGCTTCGCACCGGCAGGCGTTGAAGATTGGTATTCGGTAAGCTTAGCCCGTCCACCTGGTGCGCTGGGGCCGCGCTGTTCGTGAAAAGCACTAAAAGCGGCAACTTCTTGAGGTAGACGCGGGTTTTTGGCGTTGGCCATCATCCAGGCGAGGATCTCGCCGTCTCCTAAACCCTTGTCAATCTGAGCCTTAAGTGAATCCGCATCGACGCCGAGGAAATCGAGAACATTGCGGTCCAAGGAGCAGGCATAAGTGTATTCACCGTTCTTGCCGGCTTTGGTGGCGCGGGCCTTATCAATCATGCGGGGAAGGATAACGAAGCCACCCAGGCGAACGCGGGGGCTGCGAGGGGGGTGCTGGGTGAGATCGTAGAGGTCGTGGGGCATAAGAAAGTCGACCCTACCCCACCTTTCCTATTCTGCAAGGAAACAGGAGATTTTGGAGGTTTGCCAAAATGTCACACCTACATCTAATCGAGGCATGACCCATCTGGCAGCCGACCTTTCTGCCTATCCCTTGACCAAGGGATGTTGGCTGGGTTGTGCCGCAGTTTTTCTAGCCGCCGCGGTTCTCGACTGGTGGGGCTCCAGAAACGATGACCGTCAGCTCAAGTCCGCCAGCCTTTGGCTCCTCCGGGCCGGATGGCTAACACTGACGGTGATGCTGGCCTATCACGGCCTCCGGGCGCATGCCCTGCCCATCAACGATTCGGCCGAGGTCTTACTCTCCATCGGCTGGGGGCTCACCGGCTTGGCCGGTTTTTTGGACCTGACGTTCAACCACCGTCTGCCGACTTGGGCGATCGCCACCGCTTCCGCGCTTTGTTTACTCGCCGCCGCTTTTCTGTGGGCGCCGTTCGTGCCGCATGACGCGACCGGAAAGCCACTGATCGCGATGCACGTGGGAGCCGCGATTCTCGCTTACTGCGTCCTCGCGGCCCAGGCGTTAAACTCCGCCGCTTATCTTCTACAGCATCGCGCGCTGGAGCGCCGCCAATTTGGAGGTATCTATGCCCTCCTCCCCGCCTTGGTGCCCTTGGATCGCATCGGTAGCCAGTTGCTCGGTGCCGCGGTCTGGCTGCTCGGACTTTCTTTGGTGATTGGCGCGACGGATTGGGTGCAGCGTGATTTAGCCTTGGTGGCGCTGCCTAAGCTGGCTGCGTCGCTTATCGCCTGGCTCGCAGGACTCTTCGTGACAGTGCAGCGGCGCCGCCACCGACTCTCTGGTGCGTCCTTTGCCCGCGCTTCGCTCTGGGCCTTTATTCCGGCGCTCATCGCTCTCTATTTCTCATTGCCTAGCGCCCGATGAGCGAACGCCCTAAGAATCTGGTGGCGCTCAGCGCCACCCATCGCACCGCGGGGCTTGATGAGCGCGCGGCTTTCACTTTGCCCGCCGGGGGCGCGGAGATTTTCTATGCGGCCGCTCGCGAGGCCGGATTAGCCGAAGCCGTCCTCCTCGCGACTTGCAATCGGCTCGAAGCGTACGGCGTCGGCGACGAGGCAGCCGCCCTGCATGTCCGGCATGCGTTAATCAAAGCCACGGGCGCGCCGGCGGAGGCATTGGATCGTCACCTTCGCCCGGTGCCCGGGCTGGAGGCGGTTGAACACCTTTTTGCAGTAGTCTCAGGGCTGGAATCTCAGATGGTGGGCGAAGTGGAAATCGCGGGCCAGGTGAAGGATGCTTATGCGGATGCGCTGGCGCGCGGCATGACTGGCCCCGTCCTTAACCGCGTTTTCCAGCGGGCTTTTCAAGCGGGCGCATGGGCACGCACCAACACGGGAATTTCCCAAGGCCAAGTTAGCCTTGGGAATGTGGCGGTCGATTTAGCGGTTCGCGTCTTCGGTACATTGGCCGACGCGCGGATTCTTGTCCTGGGTACCGGCGACGTCGGTCGGCAGGTCGTTCAAGCTTTGGTCTCCCGCGGGGCAACACAGGTTTCCGTGGCTTCGCGCACTTTTGAAAATGCACGCACCCTGGCCGAAGAATTCTCCGGGGCCTCGCTTTCACTGGCGGACGCCCTCCGCCAAGCCCACGCCCATGATGTCATTGTGGGCTGTGCCACCGTTGAGCGTGCTTTGCTGGACGCACATTCTTTGCGTGAGATGACGGGCCGCCGGCAAGGTCGCCCGCTCTTGCTCGTCGATCTTGGGGTGCCGCGCAATTTTGATGCGACGGCCCGCCATTTGGATGGTACCTATCTTTGCGATCTCGATGATCTTGCGGGCGTCGCAAACGCTAATCTTAAGGCGCGCCTCGCGGAAGTTTCTCGCGCCCGCGCGGCCCTCGCTGAAAAAGCCGCCCGCGCCTGGGGCGCAGCGAATCATCAGGCGACTCCGGAGTCCTGATTTATGAAACCCACCGTTTTAATCGTCGATGACGAGAAGCACTCTCGCGAGGGTCTCCGCGCCGCCCTGGAGGATCGCTATGAGGTCTTTGTCGCCAAGGATGCCACCGAGGCGGCTCGACTCATGCAAGACGTGCCGCCCGATGCCGTGCTCACGGATCTCCGGATGGCGGGCGAAGACGGGATGGCGGTCATCGACCGCGCCCTCAAATTATCGACGCAACCCGTCTGCATCATGATGACGGCCTATGGAGACGTGGAGACGGCGGTGAAAGCCATGAGCCATGGGGCCTACTGGTTTCTCCAGAAACCAGTCGATCTTCGCCAAGTGGAGATTTTATTGGATCGTGGCCTCAAGGCCCGCACGACGGAAAAGGAAGTGGTGACACTTAAAGCCCGCCTCGACCGTAAATTCTCTCTCGGTGAAGTCATCGGTTCCTCCGCATCGCTCCAACGTTCCATTGAGCAGGTGCGGTCGGTGGCATCTTCTAATGCGACGGTATTGCTGTTGGGTGAGACGGGCACCGGCAAAGAGCTTTTTGCCCAGATGATTCATCAGGCGAGCCAGCGCGCGAAGGGACCCTTCATGGCCGTCCACTGTGCCGCCATCCCCGCCAACCTTCTGGAGTCGGAGCTTTTTGGCCACGAGAAGGGTGCATTTACGGGGGCCAATGAGCGCCGCGTCGGCCGATTTGAGTCGGCCGATGGGGGCACCCTTTTCCTTGATGAGATTGGGGAAATTGATGCGACGACCCAAGTTAAGCTCCTCCGCTTTCTGGAGACCCGAGCCGTCGAACGGCTTGGCTCGCATAAGCCGATCGCGTTGGACCTGCGGCTTGTTTGCGCCACGAATCGCGATCTCGCCCAGATGGTGAAGGAGGGCAAGTTTCGCGAAGACCTTTATTACCGTCTGTCCGTTGTCCCGCTTCGGCTACCGCCATTGCGTGAGCGTCAAGATGATGTCCCCCTGCTCTTGGCCCATTACCTCGAACGCTTTGCCAAGGAGAACGGGGTTGCCCAGGCTAAGCTATCTCCTGAGGCCGAAGCCGTATTTGTTCGGTATGCTTGGCCGGGTAATATCCGCGAGCTGCGCAACGCGTGTGAGAATCTCGCCGTACTTCGTTCTGGTAAAACGGTGGCCGCCGGGGATTTGGACGCCCGCTTCACCCAGTCGGCGTCGGTCAGCTCCCCTGCCCTATCGTTGCTTCCGGCGAATATGCTCGATCGGGAGCAGAATGAGAAACAGCTATTAAAGCAGGCCTTAGCGACGGCTGGCGGTAATCGCACAAAGGCGGCGGAGCTTATGGGGATTTCTCGCCGTACCCTTCATCGTAAACTTTTGCAATGGCCCGAGCTGGATCCCGGCCCCGAGACGGCGTGAAATTATTCTTCGCGTGGGTACTCTGCTGGTCTCTTACCCGTATCGGCGGAGCGGCGGATCTTGGCGGCACCGATATATTGTCGGCCGAGATTGCCCAAGGTCTTGCCAAGGCGTCGGAGGGGAAAATCGCCGTCGACTTCGGGGGGAGCCTGCCTGCCCGCCGTGCGCTCATTAAGGGAAGTTTGCCGGCAGCAGCCCTTTTCCTCCGCCCTGGCGAGCTGGCGCCAACGACCACCTCGAAAATTGCCCTAGCGGAATTTCATTTTGCCACCGCCGCGGTCGTGGTCGCGGTGCATCGCCGTAATCCTATTGAGCAACTTACCCTTGAGCAGCTGAACAATGCTTTCGCCAAGGAAGCGAGGAGTTCGGCATTGAATTGGAATGACCTCGTGCCTGCCGCTCGCTCGGAGCTGATCACCCCCGCGGTTTGCTCGCCGGATCGAACAATGGTGACGGAGATATTCCAGGGGATCGTTTTAGAGGGGCGGGCGTTTCGTCCGGATGTCCGTCAACGTGTCGCGCCACCTTTGGCGTTGGAGATGTTAACGGGTCGGGCGGGCTCGATGGTACTCATGGCGGGCGTGCCCGAGGGTGTGGGG
>CAIKRN010000168.1 GCA_903829855.1 uncultured Opitutia bacterium | reverse complement strand
CGGGGTCGTGTCTTGCTTTTGGTGCTCAGGAAGGGACTTGAACCCTTACGCTTTAGGGGCACTGGAACCTGAATCCAGCGTGTCTGCCATTCCACCACCTGAGCATTAAAGCGGATAGGTGAGCAAAGGGTTCGCCTCCCCTCTGTCAAGGTCAGGGCTGGGGCCGTGAGCGCAGCATGTAGACGCAATCGAGTTTCTGCCCGAATTTACGTCCGACGCCGCGTAGAATGCCGCTTTCTTCGAAGCCGAGTGAGGCGTGAAGCTGGCGACTGGCGGTTTGTTCGCCGGAGATGCGGGCGATTACTGAATGGTGGCCGAGGGCATCGGCCTGGTGCAAAAGTTCCTGGAGGACCTTTTTGCCGAGGCCCTTGCCATGGTGGTTATGGTGGATGAAAACCGAGTCCTCGACCGCCCCTGACCAGCCTTGGCGGGTGTTATAAGATGAAAGTGAGCCCCAGCCGAGCACTTGACCCTCGGATTCGATAATAATGGCGGGGTGGGCGGGCCCACGGGCCTTAAGCCAGACTGCTCGACCCTCGTCGGTTTCCTCGGTGAGGTGCCAAGTACAGGTACTTCCGCCCACATAATGGTTATAGATAGCGTTGATCGCCCGGATGTCGGCCTGGGTGGCTGGGCGGATGCGCGTTTCCATGGGTCGAAACATAGGCAATACAGAGAACTGCGTCCAGCCTTGGAAATCCCGTTGACAGTCGTGCATGGGTTACCTTTGTTGACCGACCTGCCGTCCCTAAAACGGCTCTCCCGACCATGAAAGTCTCCTCCTCCCTCAAGTCGCTGAAGAAGCGTCACCCGAATTGCCAAGTAGTTCGCCGCAAGGGCCGTATCTACGTGATCAACAAGACGCACCCTCGCTACAAGGCGCGTCAGGGCTAACCCTTAGCAAACACCCTATTTTATGAAGAAGGAAGGCCATCCTGAATATAACAACGTCGTCTTCGTGGATGTCTCCACGAACCGCGAGTTCCCCGCCCGTTCGACCATGAAGTCCAAAGAGACTAAGTTGATTGATGGCGTCGAGTTCTTCGTCGTCCGCCGTGAAGTCACCATGGATTCGCACCCCGCCTACACCGGCGAGAAGCGCTTCGTGGACTCCGCTGGCCGCGTCGAGAAGTTCAACTCGAAGTTCCGCCGCAAGTAAGCCGCCCCCGAGGCCGCTCCCAAACCCGCCTGGTTCGCCAAGCGGGCTTTTTGTTGCCCAAGTGGGGTGGGGGCGAGGTGCCGGGCAGATATCCCCCTTCTAGAGGAGAGCGGAGGCCGGTTTTATTATAAAACACAGGGTTTTTTGGCCAAAAGGCATTTAATGGCTCATTTTAGGGCTTTTTAGGGGTTTGGGTGGGTGGGAGGTCGCCCACGCGCGCTCTAAGTAGGCTATTTAGCTTAGCCTATGGACGGAGATCCTGTTTTGTAAGAGCCCTGACTATCAATAACCCCCAGCTTTATTCACAGGGGGATGTGAATTAGGGTGTATAAACTTACCTGTTTTAGGGATTAGGTTAAAATAATGCAAAAGGTGCTTGATTTCAAACCGAGCCTGTCGCAATACTGGCACCGCTATGAAGCATATCCTCCCGATCCTCACCATCACGACCCTCGCTGCCGCTGCCTCTGCCCAGAGCGCTGCTGCGTCCGGTCTCTCCTACAACCGCGTTGGCCTGACCTATGCGACGAACGGCACCAAGGGTTACTCCCTTGACGCCTCCGCTCTCATTGGTTCGTCCAACTTCCTCGTTGAGGCTTCCACCACCATCGGTGGCGGCACCAGCACGAACGGAACGGACAACGTCTCCCTCGGCTACGTTTTCAAGAACGTTGCCTTCGGTTCTGACGCTACCCTCTCCATTGGCTCCAACGAATCTTACGGCCTCAACATCCGTAAGGATCTCGGCGCTAACTTCGAAGCTAACGTTGGCTACGCCCGCGTTGCCCATGTCAATGGCTACGCCATCGGCGTTGCTTACAACCTGACCAAGCAGTACCAGGTCGGCGTTGAGTACTCGAAGGCTTCCGGTAGCTCTTCGACGACGGACATCGCTATCCGCTACAACTTCTAATCTTAGGATTAGAGGCTGATTACAAGGGCCCCGGCAACGGGGCCCTTTTTGTTTATCCAGGTTATTAGACAGGTGACAAATATGGCAGCGATGTATCATTTTCGCCGTTTAATGTTGTTTTCAGGGCATTAGAGTTTAAAACCAACCATGCATATGAAGCACATCCTCCCGATCCTCACCCTCACGACCCTTGCTGCTGCGGCCTCCGCCCAGTCCGCTTCCGGTCTCTCCTACAACCGCGTTGGCGTCAGCTATGATTGCCACACCCAGGGCTTCGGCCTCGAAGCGTCTGCCTTCATCGGCAGCTCGAACTATCTCCTGCAGGCTATGACCACCATCGGTCACAACGGCACCGCCAATGGCGCTGACATGGCGGCCCTCGGTTACGTCTTCAAGAACGTTGCCTATAGCACCGACGCCACCGTCTCGATCGGTTCCAACGAGCTCTACAGCCTCAACCTCCGCCACGATCTCGGCGCTGGTTTCGAAGCTGCCGCTAACTACACCCGCGTTTCGGGTGCCAATAGCTACGGCGTCGAACTCGCTTACAACGTGAGCAAGCAGGTCCAGCTCGCTGCCGGTTACCAGCACGAGTCTGCTGCTACCTCCGCGACCACCCTGTCGGTTCGCTACAACTTCTAATCTTAAGATTAGAGGCTGAACGAGGGGCCCCGGCAACGGGGCCCTTTTTGTTGCCTAATTAGGCCGATTTCAGGCCCTGGGACACCGCATCCTGCAACTGATCAAACAGTGCGTACCGACGGGCGTAGAGTGGCCGCTTGTTGGCCTTGATCTCCTCGCGGCTGCGACGTTCCTCGCGGAGCGGGAGTTCAAACCAACCTTCGGCGGCTGGCTTGCCGTCGGCTTCGGCCCACATTCCGTCGTAATTAAAGGAGATCTTATTCCAGGGCACATGAATCATGTGCTTACCGTTACTCATCTGGATTGAATTACCGGCTCCCAGGAGGCGGGTGATGCCGAGGGTATTGACGACCTCTTGGAGGGCAAAGATGGCCATGGCTTTGGCGCGGACGCCGTGCATCGCCTTGGCGGAGGCTTTGATCGTTTCTTCATTGGCCCCGCTGCCGCCTTGGATGGCGCCAGCATAAGCGACCCATTTGCCATCTACTTCCTCCACCGCAAAGGCGATGGAGCAAAGTTCACCGCCAATTTTATCGCAATAGACGCGCAGGGTCCATTCGCCCTCACGCCGAAAGCGATCATCCCAGGCCAAGGCATAGCGGATATTGCCCGTTTCCTCGCCCAAGGCGACTTCGGCAAAAGTCACTTCACCATTCTTTGGGACTAAGAGGGCCTGCAGGAGCGGACCCGGGTGGCTGAGGGCAAAGCGGTAGGAGTCCTGAAGCACGTGCAACTTGCGGTCCCCGTTCCAGCGGGTGGAAAGGTAACCCAGTAGGGTGCGGTGGATGAGCAGGGGGTTCGCTTCGACGAACGGGCGGTTTTCTGGCTGTAGGAGGAAGCCGACCCAGGCGGCGAAAGTCCGGTGCCCGACCATAGCGGTAAAGGCTCGTCCCAAACACTTGGTGAGAATGTCCCGTCGGCTACGGCCTTCATGAATCTGGCGAGTGAGCCGCCAAGCACAGGCAAACGAACCGAAAGGGTTGGTGGGAGCCTGCGAGGGGAGGGTGATATTCATGAAATGCGGACCAACGGATCACGAGCACCTTACCCGCGAAGGCCGGCTGGGCGATACTAGAAAAGAGGTCGGTCCTACTTGGCTTCGACGTGCACAGTGACGCGCATCTCGCGGTCGCCTCCACCCCAGTAGCTCCCGCTCACCGGTGTGGCGTCACGATAGTCACGACCGACCGCCGAGGCCACATAGGCTTCATGGATGACTTTCTTATTCGTCGGATCCACGCCGAGCCAGCCGTAGTCAGGAATCCAAATCTCGCACCAGGCGTGGGAAGCATGGCTACCGATGACGTCGCCACGCTTGGCGTCATAGACGTAGCCGCAAACATAACGCGCGGGGATGCCAATTGCCCGACACAGGGCGAGGAGCAGGTGGGCGTAGTCTTGGCACACGCCTTGGGGCTTGGTGAAGAACTCCTCAGTGGTGGTGCCGATGTGCGTAGCCCCAGGGACGTAGCGACAGGTGGTGTGGATGAGTTCCATCAGCCCTAGAATCACCGAGAAGACGTCCCCTCGGTCTTTTTCTACGTCCACCGCGGCCCGCCAGATGTCGGGGGTGATGCGAATGGGTCCGTCAGGCTGCAGGAAGGTCTGGAAGGTCTCGATAATCTCTTCGTTGCGGACCCGCGAAAGGGAGACGTCAGTAGGGATCGCCGAAATCGGCGTGGCCAGGGTCTCGACCATGCTGGAGACATCGATGACCAGATCTTTGTGGGGCTCCTCGACTTCAAAGAGGTGCACGCTGTTGCGATATAGGTCCGGGTAGCGTCGCATCCGGACGGCGGGGACCACACGCACGACATGGAGACCGAGTTTCTGGCGATGGGTGGTGAGCGGGGTCACCCGTAATTCATTCGTGTTATTCCTGACGGGCAGGGCGTAGCGGTATTCAGTCCGGTGCAGAATGCGGAGCTTCATGTCGGCAGTTCGGCCTTATTGCTGCTGTTGTTGCTGCTGTTCGCGATGCCAGTCGGAAAGGGAGTCGGGCCGGGTGCCG
>CAIKRN010000167.1 GCA_903829855.1 uncultured Opitutia bacterium | reverse complement strand
TTCTACGTCGAGCACGAGCCCTTCCAGATTCCTTACCGCAGCCTGTTGCCCAAGTCCGTGGACGGACTGCTGGTGCCTGTGGCCTGCTCAGCCTCGCACGTCGGCTACCAGACCATCCGTATGGAGCCCGTCTTCATGGCCCTCGGCGAAGCTTCCGGCATCGCCGCCGCTCAAGCCGTGTCCGCCAAGGCCGAACTCCGTGCGATCGACATACCCACCCTCCAACGCGAGATCCTGAAGCGCGGCGGAGTCATCCTCTACGAAGCCACGGCCAAGCGCCCGGCAGGACTTTGAACATGAAAACCATCAAGACTGACGTCCTGGTCTGTGGAGGCGGTTGCGCTGGCTCCGCGGCCGCCCTTGCCTCCGCCCGTTCCGGCGTGAAGACCTTGCTCATCGAGCGTGCCGGCTTCGCCGGCGGTATCATCACCGCGGTCGGCCTGCCGTACTTCGACGGCCTGATCGACAAACCAACCGGACGCTTCGTCGTCCGTGGGATCGCCCTGGAATTCCTCCGCGAACTCGGGCTCGCCAAGCCCGACGCCAAACGCATCGACGACCTGCCCGCCCATCTCATCACCAAGTATTGGGGTTCGGTCCACATCCCCAATACGGATGAATTCAAGCTGCTCATGGATGGCCTCATCCGCCGCCACTCCGAGCACCTCACCGTCCTGTACCACTCGCTGGTCTGCGACGTCGAGACCAAGGGCGGGCTCATCACCGCCGTCATTGTCGCGAACAAGGACGGCCTTGTCCGCATCGAGGCCCGCCAGGTCATCGACTCCACCGGCGACGCCGATGTCGCGAACTGGGCCGGCGCGCCTTCGGAAAAGAACCCGGAGATGATGCCGCTCACGATGCACTTCCGCATCGGCAACGTCACACCCAACAAAGAGATGGGTCCTGCCGCCAAGCAGGCGCTCGTCGACGCCCATAAGGCCGGCAAGCTGCCGGAGTTCTACGGCCCAGGACTGATCTTCGCCTTCGCCAAGAACGAGGCCTACATCCACGCCACCCGCATCGCCGGCGACGCGACCGACGCCGCCGACCTCACGCGCTGCGAAATGCAGGGCCGCCAAGACGCTTGGACCATTTTCCGTGAATGGAAGGAAAAGGTCACGGCCTTCAAGGATAGCTACCTAATCTCGACCGGGCCATACATCGGCATCCGCGATACCCGCCGTATCATCGGCGTCGAACGCCTGACCGTCGAGGACCTGCAGACTAACCGCCGCCACGACGACGCGATCGCCACGGGCTGCTGGTTTCTGGACATCCATCCGCGCAAGACGACTACCGACAAGCCCTTCGCTGGCTCCGGCTTCCAGCCCAAGCCGTACGACATCTCTTACCGCACCCTGGTCCCGCAGAAGGTCGGCAACCTGCTCGTCGCCGGACGCTGCCATAGCGCGACCCATATTGCCTCCGCCTCCTCCCGCGTGACCGTCACCGCGATGGCCCTCGGCGAAGCCGCCGGTGTTGCCGCTGCCCTGGCCTGCGAGAACAAGGTCGAGGTCGCCACGCTCGACGGCCGTAAGATCCGTGAAATCCTCTCCCGCCGTGACGCCGGCCCCTTCACCGATGCCTGATAATCCCAATCGTAGCCACCCCGCCGGCATCAGCCGTCGCGATGCTCTCCGTGGGGTCTTCCTCGGTGCACTGGGACTCGCCGCGTTGCCCCGCCTCGCTGAAGCCAAGGAAGTCGCCGAAGTGCCCAAGTCAGCCGACACCTTCGTACCAGAGAACAACTACCCAACCTTCACCGACGAAGCTGAGTGCAAATCCGAAGACGGCCCGTTCACTGAGTGACATGAATCCAGAAATCGTCCGCCCGAATATCGTCGGCCTCGGGGAGGTCCTCTGGGACGTCTTTCCAGATGCGGCCCACTTCGGCGGCGCACCGGCCAATTTCGCCTGCCATGCCGCCGGCCTCGGCGGGGACGCGTGGGTC
>CAIKRN010000166.1 GCA_903829855.1 uncultured Opitutia bacterium | reverse complement strand
CGCTGGATCGGCGAAGGCGCTGTCTGGCCGGAATCCGCCTCCCTGAAGAAGACCGACCCGCTCGATTGGTGGTCGCTGAAGCCCCTTACCAAGCCCGCCCTGCCCTCCGGTGACGCCGCCCATCCGATCGACCGCTTCATCCTCGCGAAGCTTCAGGAAAAGCACCTGCAGCCTTCCGCTACGGCCGACGCCCGCACCATCCTTCGCCGCCTGAACTTCGACCTCATCGGCCTGCCGCCCACGGCGGAAGAGCTCGCTGCCTTCGAACAGGAAGCCGCCCAAGACCTGCCTGCCGCCATCGGCCGCACCGCCGATCGCCTGCTCGCCTCGCCTCGCTACGGCGAACGTTGGGGCCGCCACTGGCTCGACGTGGTTCACTACGGCGACACCCACGGCTACGATAAGGATAAGCTCCGCCCCAACGCGTGGCCCTACCGCGATTACGTCATCCGCTCCCTCAACGACGACAAGCCCTACGCCCGCTTCGTGGAAGAGCAGCTAGCCGGTGACACCCTTTACCCCACGACCACGGATGGCTTCCTCGCCCAAGGCTTCATCTCCGCTGGACCCTGGGATTTCATCGGCCACGCCGAACTCCCCGAGACCAAACTCGACGGCAAAATCGCCCGAGCGCTTGACCGCGACGACATGGTCTCGAACACGATGAATACGTTCTGTGCGACGACCGCCCAGTGTGCTCGCTGCCACCAACATAAATTCGACCCGATTAAACAGGAGGATTACTACCGCCTACAGGCCGTCTTCGCGGCCCTCGATAAGGCCGATAAGACGTTTGATACCGACCCCGCCGTCGCCGCCAACCGCAGCAAGCTCACCGACGAACGCACCCGCCTTGATGCGGAGATTAAGGCCTTGAACGATAAAGCCGCTTCAGGTGATTCGCGTCGCGCGACGCTCATCGGCAAGATGATCGACGAGCTTAAGCAAGGCACCGCCGCCGTCGAACGCCCCGAATACGGCTACCACAGCGCCATCTCCACCGTACAGACCGCCACGAAATGGGTGCAAGTCGACCTCGGCACCGCCCGCGATCTCACGGAAATTATCGTCGTCGGCTGCCATGACACATTCAACAACATCGGCGCCGGCTTCGGCTTCCCCGTTCGTTATAAAATCGAAGTCAGCAACGACCCAAATTTCGCCGAAGGTGTCACCATCGTAACGGACCGCACCGCGGCGGATCATCCTAATCCCGGAGTGAAGCCCCAGCGGGTCGCCCTGGCCAAACTGAAAGGACGTTACCTGCGCTTCACGGCCACCAAACTGGCTCCTCGCCAGAACGACTACATTCTCGCCCTCGCCGAGCTTCAGGCCTTCGACAGCCAAGGTCAGAATGTCGCCCTCGGGGCCCAGGTAACTTCACCGGACAGCATCGAAGCCGGGCCGCGCTGGGGACGCCTCAACCTGACCGATGGCTACTACTATGGCCCCAAATCCGTGCGCGATGATGTCCGCATTGCCACCCTGGATGCGGAACGAGCCACACTACGCCAAGGGTCGGGCAAGGTTGATGCCGCCATCACGAAGGAACTTGCGACCCTGACGACGTCCCGCGCCAAACTGGCGACGGAGATTGCGAAACTTCCGCCCGCCCAGACGGCCTTCATCGGCACAATCCACAAAGGTTCTGGCGCTTTCGCTGGCACGGGTGCCAACGGTGGCAAGCCCCGCCCGATCTTTATTCTCAAGCGCGGGGATGTCGGCAGCCCCGATAAAGAAGTCGGCCCAGGCACCCTGCCCTTCGCTAAGGAGCTGGCGTCGCAATTCATCTTACCCGCCGATGCCCCGGAAGGCGCCCGCCGCGTAGCCCTCGCCCACTGGATTACTGACAATCGCAACCCACTCACCTGGCGCGTCATCGTGAACCGGGTCTGGCATTACCACTTCGGCCGCGGCTTGAGCGATACACCAAACGACTTCGGGCGCATGGGTAGCCTGCCCACGCACCCCGAGCTGCTCGAGTGGCTAGCGGTCGACTTCCGCGACAGCGGTCAGTCGCTCAAGAAGCTCCACCGTCTCATCGTCACGAGCGCGACCTATCGTCAATCCTCCCTCGGCAATCCCGCCAACGAGAAGATCGACACAAGCAACGCCTTCCTCTGGCGCATGAACCGCCGCAAGCTTGAGGCCGAAGCGGTCAATGACTCGGTGCTCTCGGTTGCCGGCAAACTCGATCTCACGATGGGCGGCCCGGGCTTCCAGGACTTCGTGATCGATAAGCCGGCCCATTCGCCGCACTACGAATACGACCAGCACGACGTCGAGGACCCGAAGTCCCACCGTCGCTCGGTCTATCGCTTCATCGTCCGCTCCCAGCCACAGCCCTTCCTCACCGTCCTAGATTGCGCTGACCCCTCGATGTCGGTCGCCAGCCGCAATGAGACCGTCAACGCCCTGCAGGCCTTGGCGATGCGTAATAACCGCCTGACAGTTGCGATGGCCAAGCACTTCGCGGCCCGCGTCTCCAAGGACGCCTCCACCCCGCCCGCCCAGATTGACCTGGCCTTCCGCCTCGCGCTGGGACGGCCGCCTTCTGCGAACGAAGCCGAAGCGATGTCGGGCTACGTGCGTGAACACGGGCTCACGAACCTATGCCGGCTCATCTTCAACCTCAACGAATTCAACTTCGTCGACTGACCATGAACGACTCTCCTTATCATCGTCAGTCCGGCGTCACCGCGATGAACCGCCGCGACTTCCTCTTCTGCTCCGGTGGCGGCCTCGGTGGCATCGCCCTCGCCAGCCTACTCGGCCACGAACAGCTCCTCGGTGCCACGCCGACCAGCGGCGTGCTCCATGCCCCCGCCAAAGCGAAGCGCGTCGTCCAGCTCTTCATGGCAGGCGCCGCTAGCCACGTCGACATGTGGGACTACAAGCCCCTCCTCG
>CAIKRN010000165.1 GCA_903829855.1 uncultured Opitutia bacterium | reverse complement strand
GATGTTATTGTGATACCCGCGGGCCAGCGCGATGCGGTCTTCCGTCTCGATGAGTTGCTTACTCAAATCATTGAAGAGCCCCTGAGCCCGGATCTCCGGGTAGCTTTCGATGACCGCGAGGATCCCCGGGGCGAGCGCCTTAAGTGGACCGCCGCCCGCCTGTGCCCGGGCCGTGGCCAGCAGTGTCTGCACGGAGGCCTCATGTTCGCGGAAGCCCTGCACGCACGCGACGAAACGCCGGATGAGATCCGCGCGGCGCTTGAGCTGCACATCGATAAGCGAAGACGCCTGGTAGACCCGCTGCCGCAACCCAATCAGACTATTGAAGGCCATCCAGGCCCAGCCCCCCGAATATAACAGCAGATAAAGCGCGACGGGAAGAACGGCCAACGGATACAGCCAGCGAGAACTTCCGTAGCCCGCCATCATAACGAGCATCCCGCCGAGTCCCAACGGGGGCAGTGCGCCGACGACACCCCAGAAGCGGGCGGCCTCGCGCCACTCCGCGCTCACTGCTTTCGCCGTCCGCGTCGTGATGATGAAAATATCCGTTTTCGCCGCCGGCTTGATTTGCGCGGCGACGACATCGCGTCGTTCGCTCGCCCGGCCGCGTACGAATAGAGGGGTCCCAACGAGTAGCCCGTACTCTTCAAAAGTACGCTCCCCCGTCGAACCCTCGACCGCTCGCCGGCTTCCCTTGGAGTAGTAGAGGGCATCGCCGCGACTGGCCTCTTCGCTGAAGAGGCAGGTGGTCTCGATCGGCGCACCCTGTGGATCAACCCAGACGGCTCCCGTTTCGTCGCGGAGGTAGAAGCCGCCGTCCTTCTCGCCGCTCGCAATTTCATCCGAGCCATAGCACGTGACCATGCGCGTCTTGGTGCGTCCTTCGTCATCGGTATAAGTTTCCTTTTCCTCGCGTTCCCAGTGTTCAGAGACGGACCAGGTATACCTCACGCAAGGCTGGCCTGAAAGCGGGGCCACCAGCGGTTTCTCGAGATAGCAGACCCCCTCAAGGGCTACCTCGCCAATAAAAACACCGAGGGCCTTGCTCAAGGGGGTATCTTCCATCAAGCGGCGTTTCCGCTCAGCCCGGAGCGATAGCCCCAAGCCGACGAGCACAACTAAAACCGCCAGCCCAAGGGGTTCGCCTTCTAAACTACAGAGGACCATCCCAGCCATATGCCCAACCGGGGCGCCTTCGCAAGTGGGCCGCTAAAACTTCACGCCCACCGCCACGCGCTCGAAACCCTGGGCTTGGAAGAGTTCAGCTGGCTGCATGGACACCATCCGGGCGACGTAGGCATCTGGCACGCGCTGAATCCGCGTATTATAGAACGTCACGCTGTCGTTATAATAATTACGGGCCAGCGCGATGCGCTGTTCCGTTTCGATGAGATTACCGCTCAGGCTACTAAATGAGTCCATCGCCTTGAGGTCTGGGTATTGCTCCATGATGGCGACGAGCGAGGGGCTCACGGCGGAGACCCCTGACGACGCTGCTTCGGCACGCAGGCGAGCCACCATCTCCAGCACTGAGGCCTCGTGGGCGCGGTAACCAACGAGACACGCCGCCAGCGGCGGGATCAACTCCGCGCGGCGCTTCAGTTGCACATCGATGAGCGACTGGGCGAGTCGCACGCGATTGCGCACCCCGACGAGGCTATTGAAGACCATCCAGACCCAGCCGAAGCTAAGGGCGACGAGGTAGAGCAGGACGCCGAGCAGCACCGGGGCGGGACCGAGCTGGCCCGCTTGGCTCGCGAAAACCGTGGAGGCGAACCCGCCCGCACAGAGCGCGCCGACGATATTCCAGAGCAGATAAGCGGTCGCCTTGCCGTCGCTCACATCCTTCTCTCCGCGCGGCGTGATGATGAACATATCGGCCTTGTCCTCGCGCTTGATCTGGGCCGCCACGATGTCCGGCCGTTCACTGGCGCGGCCGCGCACGAAAAGTTTGGTGCCGACGGGCAGGCCGTGCTCCGAGAAGGAACGTTCGCCCGTCGAACCATCGACGGAGCCCTCCGGCCCTTTGCCATAATAAAGCGGGTCACTCTCGTCGACGGACTGATCGAACATTGAGACCGTCTCGAGGTCGGCCCCCTCTGGCTCAACCCAGACGTAACCCGTATCGTCCTGCACGTAAAATCCTGCCTGCTTGCCGCCCGAGGCGATCGTATCCGAACCATGGACGATGACCGTGCGGGTGCGCGTGTTGCCCTTGTCATCCGTATAGGTCTCCTCGCGGGCGCGGCGCCAGTGCTCGCAGATGGACCAGCTATAGAGGACGCACGACTGTTCCGAGAGGTAGCTCGTATAGGGATCACGGCGGGTGCAAACCCCTTCGACTTCCACTTCACCGATAAAAACCCCCAGGGCCTTCGACACCGGCGTGTCATCGAGCAGTCGGCGCTTACGGCCGGCATTCAATGCCAATAAAAGAAAGCCCCCTGAGGCAGCGAGGGCGAGAGCGCCGAGACCCATTGCGTCGGAGGAGGAGGCCACGACGGGTTTTATGCCTAGGTTCGAATCTTTAGCAAGGTTTCGGCGAGGGGGGCTTGCCCCCCGCCGTTTTCCTTTCAACCCTGCCGCCGATGGCCCGACTCTATGATGCGAGCGTGATGCATGCCCGGCTCTGGCCGAAGCAGCACCACTTCACGCACGGAGCCTTCGCCTTCGCGGTTAATGTAGAAGAAATTGAGAAAGTCCGGGCCGGGGGATGGATGCTGGGGCGAGCCTGGTCCCCTTATTCGTTCCGCGATGGCGATTTCTTGCCGAGTGCAGAGATCTTCCAGCCCGAGGGAGTCGCCCCATCGTTTGGTCAGCCGGGGGACTTATTGCCGGCTCGCGTGCGGGCTTTTTGCGAAGCACAGGGTCAGCCTTTGCCGGCGAACGCGCAGGTCACGCTGGTCGCCATGCCCCGAGCGTTTGGAAAATCTTATAACCCCGTCGTCTTCTTCCTGCTCACCGTCGACGGTGCGTTAGTGGGCGGCATCGCCGAGGTCCATAATACGTTCGGTGAGCGCAAGGCCTGGTTCCTCGGGCGGGAATGCCTGCGGCGGGATGCCAGCGGCGAAGCCTTTCTACAACTGCGGGCGCCCAAGCGCTTTTACGTATCGCCCTTCTCGGCCCTCGACACCGAATTCGAGTTCACGCTCCGCCTCCCTGGAGAGCGGATCACCATGACCGTCGACCATTATGAAGACGGCCGCAAGACGCTCATCAGCGCCTGGAGCGGGCGACAGGTGCCGCTGACGGGCGGGCGACTCCTCTGGCTGACCATCAAGTCGCCGTTGCTGATTCTGAAAGTCGTTGTGCTCATCCATCTTCACGCCGCGTGGCTGTGGTTGGTGAAAAAACTCCCGTTCCGCCGCAAGGGCGCGGACATCTCGCTGCAGCGCAACCTGCGACACCCCACTTCCGAACTTACCAGCCGACATGAATAAACCTTCACTCGCCCGCCGTCTCGTCCTCGGCGAACTCTCTAAGCTACGGCAAGGGCGCCTGACCCTACGGCTCCCCGAAGGCGGCGAGTTGGTGCTCGGCGACCCGCAGGCCAAAGGAGGCGCCCGCCTCGAGGTCGCCGATGATAACGCCTTCCGGCGCATCATGCTCGCGGCCGATATTGGGCTGACGGAAGGCTACATGGAGGGCGAATGGGGTTCGCCGGACCTGAACGCGCTCATCGGCTTCTTTATTGCGAATATTGACCAGACCCCGGGTATGTCAGGCTCGGCCCGCAAGGCGCTGGGGGTCGGCTTATTCCGCATCGCGGACCGCGTCGGCCATCTCCTGCGGCCGAACGATAAGAAGACGGTTCGCCGTAATATCTCGGAGCACTACGATGTCTCCAACGACTTCTTCCAGCTCTTCCTCGACCCGTCGATGATGTACTCCTCGGCGCGCTGGGAAGGCACCGATTCACTCGAGCAGGCGCAGGCGAATAAGAACGAAGCCCTCTGCCGCTTCCTGCAGCTCAAGCCCACGGACCACGTCATCGAAATCGGCACCGGCTGGGGCGGCTGGGCGTTACACGCCGTGAAGAAATACGGATGTCGGGTGACCTCGCTGACGATCTCCCAGGCACAACATGACCTAGCCATCGAACGCATCAAGGCTGCTGGGCTCGCGGATAAGATCACCGTGAAGCTTGAAGACTTCCGGGACCATCAAGGCCTTTACGACAAGTGTGTATCCATTGAGATGATGGAAGCGCTCGGCCATAAATACCTCCCGGCTTTTTGCGCATCGATCGGGCGGCTGCTCAAGCCCGAGGGTATCGCGGCTTTCCAATACATCACCTGCCCGGACAGCCGATACGAACAGTTCCGGGACGGCGTGGACTTCATCCAGAAGCATATTTTCCCGGGATCCTTACTCCTCTCTATCAACCGCGTCGGGAAGCTCATGACTAAGGAAAGCGGCTTCCAGCTCGAGCGACTGGAAGAGTTCGGGCTCGATTATGCGCGCACCCTTGATGCGTGGTGCGCCGCCTTTGAGGCCAATCTTGAAAAAGTACGGGCGATGGGATTCGACGAACGCTTCATCCGCAAGTGGCGGCTGTATTTCCGCTACTGCCAGGCCGCCTTCGAGCACCGCAATATCGGGGTCGTGCAGGCTGTGTACGTGCGACCGAACCGAAAGGGTTAGCGCGGCGAAAGCGGAGGGCGGAGCCTGGTTGAGGGTGGGATGGCTGTCCTCAGCCGTCCGTTCGTCG
>CAIKRN010000164.1 GCA_903829855.1 uncultured Opitutia bacterium | reverse complement strand
ATCGACCGCCTGCTGTCCGATGAACGCGTCAACGGCTTCGTCAATGGCTTCCTCGACAGCTGGCTCAACCTGCGCGACCTCGGAGGCATGCCACCGCCGCGCGAGACGAATCGTGCCTACTACGCCGAGGACCTACCGGCGTCGATGAAGACCGAGGTGCGCCTGTTCTTCCGCGACATGCTCAAGGAGAACCGGCCGGTGAGCCAGTTCCTGCACGCGGACCACAGCTTCATCGATAAGAAGCTGGCCAAGCTCTACGACCTGCCCGAGCAGAAGACCCTGCGCCTGGCCGACGGCTTCCAAAAGGTCAGCCTCAAGGACAACCCGCGCCGCGGCGGCCTGCTCGGCATGGCGGCCGTGCTGACGGTCAGCGCCAACGGCGTGGAAACTTCGCCGGTCACCCGCGGCGCCTGGATCAGCGAGAACATCCTCGGCGTCAAGCCGCCGCCCCCGCCGGATACCGTGCCCGCCATCGAACCCGACGTTAGCGGCACGACCACCATTCGCGAGCGTCTCGCCAAGCATAGCATCGACCGCACCTGCGCCGAGTGCCATCGCAAGATCGATCCGCTCGGCTTCAGCCTGGAGGCTTTTGATGCGGTCGGCCGCTGGCGCACTACCTATCCTAAACCGAAGAAGGGCGCGGCGCCAAAGATCGACACCACCGGCGAGTTCGCCTCCGGTAAGACCTACCAGGACTTCGCCGGCTTCCGCGATATCCTGCACGACAATCGCGAGGACCAGTTCACCCGCCACCTCATCCGCTCGCTACTGGCCTATAGCACTGGTCGCCTCATGGAGCCGGCTGACGAATTCGCCGTCGACCGCATCCACGAGAAGGTGAAGCAGCAGGGCCTCGGAATGCGCAGCCTCGTCGTCGAGTGTCTGACCAGCGACCTCTTCCGCTCCCGCTAAGCCGCGCAGGGGCAAACAAAGGGAGGGGGGCAGGGGCTACAAGCCGACGCAGGCCAAAGTGAGACAATAGTGCCATTCGTTGGAACAAGGGGCGTAGCAAGCCGTCAGAAAGAGAGTACAATACAACCACGCTGGCACCACACCCACCCTCTCCATGCAACGCCTCAGCGCCCTCGCCCTCCTGCTGCTCAACGCGGCCGTCCTGGGTGCGGCCGTCGACTTCGATAAAGAAATCCGTCCGCTCCTCCAGGAGCGCTGCGTGGAATGCCACGGGCCCAAGAAGGTTAAAGCCAACCTCCGGCTCGATGCGAAAGCTCGTGCCTTCAAAGGCGGTGAGTCAGGGCCAGCCATCATCGCCGGGCAGCCCGAAAAATCGCCCCTCCTCCAGCGGCTCACCACCACGGATGAAGATCAGAAGATGCCGCCCAAGGGTGCACCCCTGACGGCCGCACAGGTGGCCGCCGTCCGAAGCTGGATTGAAGCCGGTGCTATCTGGCCAGAGAATGAACTCGAACGAGCCGCCTCGCGGGACCCGCGCCTCGACCACTGGTCCGTCCAACCGTTGCGGACGGAGTTCGGTCAGGCCAAATCGATTGATGATTTCGTTGCCGCCAAGCTGAAGTCCGCCGGCCTCACCCTTTCGCCTGAGGCCGATCGGCGGACGCTCGTCCGGCGCCTCAGCTTCGACCTGCACGGCCTGCCCCCCGAACCCGAACGCGTTGAACGCTTCGTCCAAGATGCCGACCCGAAGGCCTACGAGAAACTCGTCGATGAGATGCTCGCCTCGCCTCGGTACGGTGAGCGCTGGGCACGGCACTGGCTCGATATCGCCCACTACGCGGACACCCACGGCTTCGAACGTGATCAACTCCGCCCGAATGCTTGGCGCTACCGCGATTACGTCATCGATTCGCTAAATGCCGATAAGCCGTACAACCTCTTCATCAAGGAGCAAATTGCAGGTGACATCCTCGCACCAACAGCGCCGCCGTCCGTCATTGCCACGGGCTTTCTCGCGGCCGGTCCGTGGGACTTCGTCGGGCATGTCGAAACCCGCAGCGACGTCTTAAAGCGCGCCGCGCGGGCGGGTGACCTCGACGACATGGTGACTCAGGTGATGACCTCGACGATGGCCATCACGATGAACTGTGCGCGTTGCCACGACCATAAGCTCGATCCGATTTCCCAGAAGGAGTATTACGGACTTTGGGCCGTCTTTGCCGGGGTGAAGCGTGAAGACCGAACCATCGACGCAACTGAGCAGAGTCGCTACGCCGCCGACAAGAACCGCCTGGCCAAAACCCTGGCCGATTTAAATAGCCAGATTGCCCAACTCAGCGGGCAAGGCTTCGAGCTCGCTTCGCTTCTGCCCACCGAGAGCGGCATCGACTATCGCACCGGCAAGATCACCAAGGAAAAACAGGGCTACCACAGCGGCCTGCCGGTCAATACCCTGCAAAAGGTCGATCAAGTCCCCGGCGTCCTCGCCATCTTCGTCCCCGACGGCAAAGGCACCGTCATGGTCGCCGCCAATACTCCGGTCAAGGGCATCCCAGCGACCAACGGCCACACTTGGGACGCCATCGCTAACCGTCCACTTAATGCGCAAGAAAGCACCAAACTGAACGGCACCGACTTCAAGACCAAGGGCCACACGATACTCGGCATGCACGCTAACAGCGGCATCACCTTTGACCTGCCGAAACTGCGCGAGCTCAGCCACCAGCGCACCATGCGCCTTACTGGCCTCGTGGGCTTCGGCGCCGGGGCAGCCGCCGCAAATTCGCGCGCGGACTTCACCGTCTACGTCGACGCGGAACTTAAATTCCAGAAGCTCAAGATGCGGAAGAATGAGACGGCCGCCCTCGACATTGAAATCCCTGACTCCGCTAAGACGCTCACCCTCGTCGCCACGGATGGCGGCGACGGCATCGGCAGCGACCTGCTTTTTATCGGTGACCCGAAACTGCAAATGAGCGGAGCGGAGACCAAGCTGACCCCCGCCGACTTGAAGCGCCTCACCGCCCTGCGCGCGGAGGCCAAGCTCGCCGAAGCCTCCCTCGCCAAGCTTACTGAGCCCGCCAAAGTCTACGCCGCCGTCCCGCAAGCCACCGTGGCCGTCATTAAAATCAACCGCCGCGGCAACCCCGAGGACACGGGAGCTGAGGCCGAGCCCACCGCGTTCGCCTGGGCCAAGCACGCCCCGGTGGCCTTCGGCGGAAATGAACTACCCGAAGGCGACCGCCGCCTCGCTCTCGCCGAGTGGATCACCCACCCAGAGAACCCCCTAACACGCCGGGTTATCGTCAATCGCCTTTGGCACCACCACTTCGGTCAGGGCATCGTGGCCACCCCGAGCGATTTCGGTCTGGGCGGCGATCGCCCCAGCCACCCCGAACTGCTCGACTGGCTCGCCGGTGAATTTCAGCGCAACGGCTGGCACCTCAAACCACTCCACCGACTGATCGTCACCAGCTCGACCTATCGCCAGTCCTCGCGGACGACCGACACCAAAGCCACAAACCTCGACTCCGCCAATCGCCTGCTCTGGCGCCAGAACCCGCGACGCCTCGACGCCGAATCTCTCCGCGACGCCGTCCTAGCCACCAGCGGAAAACTGGACCTCACTCAAGGCGGCCCGGGCTTTAAGGATTTCGACTACATCGAGGCCTACGCCCCAATCTATAATTACGTCTCACCCGATAAACCCGAGCTGTGGCGCCGCAGCATCTATCGTTTCATTGTCCGGACCACCCCGCACACCTTCCTGACCGCATTGGATTGTCCCGATCCAGCCAATCTCGCGCCCGCCCGCATGCGCACCACCACGGCAATCCAAGCCCTCGCCTTGTCCAACAACGAATTCATGCTTCGTCAGGCCACGCATCTGGCCGCCCGCGTTGAGAAAGAAGGCGGCAACCGGTCAGCCGCGATTCGCCGCGCCTTTGCGCTCACCTTCCAGCGGGAGCCGCTGCCGACCGAGCTACAGGCTGCCGAGACATTGGTCGCGAAAGACGGCCTCTTCGCGCTCTGCCGCGCCCTGCTCAACGCGAACGAGTTCGCCTACCTCGACTGACCACCGCCATGGACTCACCCTACTCCTGTAATCGTCGCCAGCGCATGGTCGGGCGTCGGGATTTCCTCTGGGAACTCGGTGGTGGTCTCGGCGGCGTCGCCCTCGCCGCGATGCTCAACGAGGCGCAAGCTGCGACCGGTCCAGCCAGCCGCAACGGCCTGCACCATGCCGCCAAGGCCAAGGCGGTCATCCAAATCTTTTGCCCGGGCGGACTCAGCCACGTGGACACTTGGGACTACAAGCCCGAGCTGACGAAGCGTCAGGGCAAGCCGTTTGATACCGACGGCAAAGTACAGTTCTTCGCCTCCAAGCCGGGCAACTGCCAGGGCAGCTACTGGCCGTTCCGTCAGCACGGCCAAAGCGGACGCTGGATGAGCGACCTCTTCCCGCAACTCGCCGGCAAGGTCGATGAGATGGCCTTCATCCATTCCATGCAGAGCAAGTCGGCGCTCCACGGTCCGGCAATGTTCATGGCTAACAGTGGGTTCATCCTGCCGGGCTTCCCGAGCATGGGCGCATGGGTCACCTACGGCCTCGGCAGCGAGTCCGCCGATCTACCCGCATTCGTCGTCCTCCCCGACCCACGCGGCCTCCCGCCCGGCGGCGTTATCAACTGGGGCGCCGGTTTCCTCCCCGCGATCCACCAAGGCACCACGCTAAACAGCGACCCCTTGCAACCGCCGCTCCAAGACCTCTTCCCGGCGAAGGAGTTTTCCCACCTCCGCGGTGACGCCGAGAAGTCCTCGCGCGATTTCCTCGGAGCCCTCAACCGCGCCCACGCCGAGACCCGGGGAGCCAATTCCGAACTCGAAGCCCGCATCGGCGCCTACGAACTCGCCGCCCGCCTGCAACTCAGCGCACCTGAAGCGACGGACCTCACCGGCGAAACCGAGGCGACCAAAAAACTCTACCGACTCGACCACGCGGACATCGGCACCTTCGGCCGCCAATGCCTGCTGGCCCGACGCTTGGTCGAACGCGGCGTCCGCTTCGTGCAGATCTACTGCGGAGCCGAGAACACTGGCGCCAAAAAGATCCGCCCCAATTGGGATAGCCATGAAGACCTCGTGCGCGACCACGGCTACTGGGGTCCGATCCTCGATAACGGAGCGGCCGCGCTACTGACAGACTTGAAATCCCGCGGGCTCCTCGACAGCACGCTGGTCACCTGTACCAGCGAGTTCGGACGCCAACCCGCCGCCCAAGGTAAAGGACGAGATCATAACTCTGGCGCCTTCACCGCCTGGATGGCCGGTGGCGGCATCAAGGGCGGCAGCGCCTACGGCAGCACCGACGACCTCGGGGCCAAGGTCGCAGAGAACCCGGCCTATTGCTACGACCTGCACGCGACCGCCCTGCACCTACTCGGCGTCGACCACGAGAAGCTGACTTTCTACAACAACGGCGCCAAACGACGTCTGACCGACGTCCATGGCCACGTCATTAAGCCGCTCCTCGCCTAACGCCCAGTTACCGGCGGGCTGCGTGAGGCACTAAATTGAGATGGAATGGTCGGAAGGAGAGGCTATGCCTTGAGCATGCCCCTGCACCCCGCACGCCTCCTTGCCTTGGTGTCATTCAGCCTGCTCACCGCAGCCGAGCCACCGTCGCCCAAAGCCAAAGCGCCAGATCAAATCGCCTACCTGACCGCGGAGGCCGCCGGACCCGACTTCCTCCTGCAAGGTGAATTCGAAGTCAAAGGCACCGGTGCCGACATCATCGCGCTCGGGGGTGATCAATATCGGTTAGTAATCTTCAAAGGCGGCCTGCCCGGTGCGGGTTGGGACGGTTCACCGCGCCAAGAACTCGACGGCAAGCGCGAGGGCGCGGCCGTTCATTTCGCAGCCAAGACCGGCGGCTCCACCGCCTCCCTGAAAGACGGCACGCTCTTGGTCACGCTCGCTGGCGCCGAAGTCGCGCCCCTCCACCGCCTCGTCCGCCACAGCTCGACGGAAAACGCTCCCGCCCCTCAAGGGGCAAAGGTTTTGTTCGACGGTAAAAACGCCGACGCCTGGAAAGGCGGCAAGATTGATGAACGCGGCTTCCTCCGTTGCGGGACCACGTCCAAGGACATGTTCAAGGACTACACGATGCACCTCGAGTTCTTCCTGCCCTTCAAACCCTACGCGCGCGGTCAGGGTCGGGCAAATAGCGGCGTTTACCACCAGGACCGCTACGAGGTGCAGGTACTCGATAGCTTCGGCCTCAAAGGAGAGAACAACGAATGCGGAGGCATCTACACCATCTCCGCACCAAAGACGAACATGTGCTACCCTCCCCTGCAGTGGCAGACCTACGACGTCGACTTCACCGCCGCCCGCTTCGACACCGAAGGCAAGCGCACCGCCGCCGCCCGAATCACTGTGCGCCAAAACGGCGTGCTCATCCAAGATAACGTCGAGCTTACGCACACCACCACGAGCAGCGGCATCAAGACCATCACAAACACCCCCGGACCCTTTCAACTCCAAGAACACGGCAACCCAGTCTACTACCGCAATATCTGGGTCCTCGAAAAATAAGTCCTCAAGCGAAGGAACCACCGGGATTCCGGCGGGGTCAAAATTCAATCCGTCACCCTTCGCCTTTGTGAGATAATAGTGCCAACCCCGGAGACGGTGACGGTAGCCTTTTTGACTTTAGGTGTTAATATCAAACGACCCCCAAGCCTCGCCTCCATGCGTGCCCTCCCCGCCACCCTCGCCGCTTGGCTGCTCACCGCAGCCAGCCTGAGTGCGGCTGTGGATTTTGACCGCGAGATTCGCCCGCTCCTCCAGGACCGTTGCGTGGAATGCCATGGACCAAAAAAGAATAAGGCGGAGCTTCGTCTCGACGCCAAGTCGTTCGCCCTCAAAGGCGGCGAATCGGGTCCGGCCTTCGTCGCTGGCAATGCAGCCAAGTCTCTCATCTTCGAACGCATCACGACGCAAGACGATGACAAGAAGATGCCACCCAAGGGCGAGCCACTCACGGCAACCCAGACGGAAAAGATCCGACAGTGGATTGCCGAGGGCGCGATTTGGCCCGAGAACGACGCCGACCTAGCGGCACGCCGCAACCCGCGCCTCGACCACTGGGCCTACCAACCCATCCGCCGACCTGCGAACGGCCGTTCGATCGACGACTTCATCGCATCAGGATTGAAGTCCAAGGGACTGACGATGTCTCAGCCAGCTGATCCGCGCATCCTCATCCGCCGGACTTACTACGATATTACCGGCCTGCCGCCCACGCCTGAAGAAGTGGCCGCCTTCGTCGCCGACCACTCAGATCATGCTTATGCCGCGATGGTCAACCGCCTGCTGGCCTCTCCGCGCTTCGGCGAGAAATGGGCCCGCCACTGGCTCGATGTGGCGCGCTTCGCAGAATCTGATGGCTTCGAGACCAACCTGGCCCGCCCCAACGCATGGCCCTACCGCGACTACGT
>CAIKRN010000163.1 GCA_903829855.1 uncultured Opitutia bacterium | reverse complement strand
GAACCAGCGGTGTGCCGCCGCTTCGTCTGGCGGAAGATCGGGGAGATCGACGAACAGGAGGCCAGAGGGTTTAGGCCGACTCAGGTTTTCGCCGAGGACAGGGTAGAGCGTCTGTGGATAGAGTGCGTTCGGCGTACCGTCAGGATTGAAGGTGCCCATCGCCCCGAGGCCGGATCGACTGAGAATTCCCGCGAGGTATTGCGCTTCGGGGTCGCCGTTTTCGGCCTTGGTGAATAAGGCTTGCACGGCCGGTTTGACGGAGATTCGACGGCGCGACGCCAGGTCGGCCTTACGGGCGGCGCTCGTCTTTTCCTGTTGGGCCGCGGCCTCGGCCTTACGTTGCTCGTTGGCGCGTAGGCGGAGTTCGTTCTCTCGAAGGTTTTTCGCTTTCAGGGCAGCGGCTTCGGCCGCCATTTCTTTCATACGTTGTGCCGTGGATTGCTGGCGGAATAGGTTCTGCTGCTCCATTTCCTGGGCTTCTTGAATCATCTGACGGACGATCATCGTGCCTCCAAGCAGGCCGAGCATGATTGCCATGCTGATGATAAGCGGACGGAGCGGGCTGGGCTTCACGGCTGTAAGTGAGACCAGTCTTTCTGGCCTTTCCATTCTAAATCCTGACCGCTGGGCTGCAGGTGCCTGATTTTGAGGGGTGATTCCGCAATGCCATTTCGACCCTTTGCCTGAAAGACCCCGTGGTTGTTTCGTGCGGTATGGTGAAGGCTTGCATCGAGCCCACGGAGAGAAGTGCAAGTCATCTGCTGGCAGCGGCCGCCTGTCCTGAGGGCATATCTCGTGTTTAGTTTGGGATACCTATCCGGCTCCACCCGAGAAATAACTAGAGATAGCCCCAATTTTGCGAATACAGAGCTCTCGGCACATGATTGTGGCAATCAGATGGCAGATAAGGTTAGTCAGGCACCACGTTTGGGGTAAGGTGCGGCATGGGCGGCCATCCCTTAACTCGAACAGTCCGCTGGCTCAGCCAAGTCGTCGGGGTGGTTATGTTCGGACTCCTCGCTGGGGCTGTCTACCGCTACTTGGTTGTTCATGCGAATTTCAATCTGCATGCTGTTGAGAAGGGCGTGGTCTACCGGTCAGGTCAGATGCCGCCAGATGATCTGGCGCGCTTCGTGAAATCGGCAGGTATTCGCAGTGTCATTAATTTGCGCGGTCAGAATCCGGGCAAAGATTGGTACGATGCAGAGATGAGGTGCGTGCACACCTTGGGGGTGTCCGTCTACGACTACCCCCTGAATTCACGTGAGGAGGTATCCGTCCTGAAGATGAAAGAAATCAGCACGATGTTGCGTGATGCGCCTAAGCCGGTGTTGATTCATTGTGGTGCTGGTTCCGATCGCACGGGTCTGGTGAGTGCGCTTTACTGCGTCGACGCCGGCCTCCCAATGAGTTGTGCTTACGATCAGTTGTCTCAGTATTACGGTCATTTCCCTTATCTTTTTTGGAATGACTCGGCGGCGATGGATGTGAGCCTGAAGCATTACCTCACGCAGGTACCGCCTGATGCAGTAAATGGCACCCGCTAGGAGCTTGTGCGTATCCTTGATCGATATGTCCTGCGGGAGTGCGGCATCACCATCGCTTTAGCGACTGCGGCCTTCGTCTTTGTCCTCGTCGCAGGCAATGTGGCCCAGCAGGTCATTGGGGCAATCTCGGCCGGGCGAGTCGACGCGTGGCAGGCGCTTGAACTGGTCGGGCTACTTTTCCCGACCGTTATTCCCTATGCACTCCCGATGGGGATGTTGACGGGGATACTGATTACGTTTGGGCGTCTTGGGGCGGAAGGGGAGGTTACCGCGATGAAGGCCGCTGGGCTTAGCCTCTGGAGGATCGCGCAACCGGTGTGGTTAGTCGTCGCCCTCCTGACGGTCTTCTCGGCTTGGCTCAATCTGGAGGCTGGACCTGAGTCTGAGGACGGCTTCCAGCGTATTCTCGTTGGTGCCGCCGCCAGTAACCCCGCGGGTCTCATTATTCCGGGTCGCTTGAATCGACAGTTTAAGGGGCTACTTATTCGGGCGGAGGAGAAGGACGGGGATGTTTTAAGGGATTTTCGGCTCTGGCAGGTGGATGCACACGGGATTATTAGCCAGACATTGCATGCGTCGAGGGCACGACTCGAGGCGACCTATGACAGCGCGCATAAGCCAGTGCTTCGCGTCCACCTCACTCAAGCAACTTTGATGACGCGTGATACTCAGGACAATCTTGGCGCCAAGCCCCCCAGTTTTACGTCTGCAAAAGATGCTGTCCTGGATTTTCCGCGCGATGACTCTGGCCGGATGAACTATGTGAAACGGCTGCGCATGATGACCGGAAGCGAATTAGTGGCAGCCATGAAATCGGGTTGGCAACTGCCTCCTGATGCGCCCGAAGCCGAGAAGGTCAAGGAGCGCATGCAACTTAAAGTTCAGTTGATGCTAAGAGTGGCCACGGCTCTCTCGGTCTTCTCACTCTCACTACTCGCCGTCCCGTTGGCGGTTTCGGTAGGTCGGTCCGAGACGAACGTGAACGCGGGGTTAGCCCTCGGCGTGGCGCTCAGTTACTACCTCATGACGTCGATGGCCAGTTGGGTCAAAGTGCCCGCACTTCATCCGGAGTTGTTGGTGCTACTGCCTAACTTCGTGGTGATGGGTTTCGCCCTTTGGTTAATGCGGCGGGCGGGCGGGAAGTGACGCGGAGGGGCTTTCTCCTTTACTGCCCCGAGGGCGGCTTTAACGCTATTACCTATGAGTCACCCCGCTCATCTCTTCACCCCGAGTGAGTCCCGCTGATGAGCCGCTCCTCGGTACTTTTTCTTGCTGTTTACGCGTGGATTAACCCTCTCGCCGCCGCCGATGATTATACGGACAGGGTTTTACCGGTATTGAAGGAGTCGTGCCTCAATTGCCATTCGACCAAGAAACAGAAGGGCGATCTGGACTTGGAGCGTTTTGCGACGATTGCAGACATCCGTCACGCCCCGAAGGTGTGGGAGTCTGTGCTCGAGCAGGTTGCCAGCGGTGAGATGCCGCCGAAGAAGGAGAAGCCACTTGCGGCAGCCTCCAAGCAGGCGCTACTGGGTTGGACGCGCGCGACGCTCGATGAGATCGCCCTCGCTAGCGCCGGCGACCCCGGCCCAGTCGTGCTCCGCCGTCTGGCTAATTCTGAATATACCTATGCGGTGCGTGATTTAACGGGTGTGGCCACGCTCGACCCCGCCCGGGAATTCCCAGTGGATGGCTCAGCCGGCGAAGGCTTCACGAATGTCGGTGCCGCTTTGGTGATGTCACCAGGGCTGCTTGCCAAATACCTCGACGCAGCGAAAGAGATTTCCCAACACACCGTGTTGCTTCCAGACGGCATCAGCTTCTCGGAGAAGACGGCCAAGCGCGATTGGACCAACGAAAAAATCGCGGCCATCAAGGCCTTCTACGCTCGGTATAGTTCAGCCGGTCCCGCCACCACTTTGCGCGTGCAGGGTATTGCGGTCGCGGTGTCCGGCGATGGTCGCCTGCCTCTGGATAAGTATCTACTTGCGACGATTACGCACCGCGAAGCATTACGGACTAAGCAATGCACCGTGGCACAGGTCGCCCAAGAGTTGGGATTGAATGCGAAGTATCTCGCGAAGCTCTGGGAAGTGCTGAACGAAGAGTCGCCCTCGCTTTTCCTCGAGCAGGTCCGCGCACCCTGGCGCAAGGCTGGCCCGGCCGATGTCCCCAGCTTGGTCGCCACGATCACCGCATGGCAGGGTTCGCTTTGGCGCTTCGGTGCCGTGGGGCATATTGGGAAGCTCAATGGACCTAAAAGTTGGCAGCTCCCCGTGGACCCAGTGGTGACGAGCGAGGAGTTTCGCGTCACCGTGCCTAGCGGTGCAGAGCCCCGGCTCTATTTGACCGCATGTACTCTGCCCGCAAGGGTGACGCCCATTCCGGTGATTTGGGAGAACCCACGCGTGGTGGTGAAGGGTAAACCCGATGTCGTGATTGCCTTGCCCGCGACCGAGTCAGCGGGATCGATGGCCACCCTCGCGGTGAGCTTGCCCTCTGGTCTGCCGAAGGAAGCGGCCTTCATGGTAAGTTGTCGTCTGGCATCGACGGCATCGCCGTCCGATCGCGTGCAGGTACGCGTGCTCGGAGTATCGCCCGGTCAAACGGGTAGCTTGGTTGTACCTGGCGCGCCGGTGAACCGGAATAAGGGCGGGCTGTGGAGCGATGGAGAGGGTGCCATGGGTTTCAATGCCCCGATCCTCGTCACTAAGGATGGCCTGGCGCAAAAAGAGCTCCTCCGCTCGGCTGAAGAGTTTCGGGCGATTTTCCCATCGGCGCTATGCTATTCCCGGATCGTACCTGTCGATGAGGTTGTCACGCTTACCTTATTCCATCGCGAGGACGAGGTTTTGCGTCGCCTGATGTTGGACGACGCAGCGATCGCCGAGTTGGACCGACTGTGGTCGGAACTCCACTTCATTAGTCAAGACGCACTCCTCCAGGTCGAGGCCTTTGAGTCGCTCTACCAATTCGCGACCCAGGACGCCAACCCCAAGGCCTTTGAGCCACTCCGAGAGCCGACCCTGCGACATGCCGCGGAGTTCCGGCGTCAGTTACTTGCGGCCGAGCCTCCACAGGTTGAAGCCGTAGTGCGTCTGGCCACCGATGCTTGGCGTCGCCCACTCAAGGCCAGCGAAGCCCAGCAACTGCGTGGCCTCTACCAAGACCTCCGTAAGCAAGAACTTTCGCACGATGCCGCCCTCCGCATGCTGATCTCGCGGGTGCTGGTCTCCTCCGCTTTCCTTTACCGGGGCGAGAGCGCCGCGGCTGGGGAGAAGGCCGCTCCGGTCAACGACTGGGAGCTGGCTACCCGACTCAGCTTTTTCCTTTGGTCATCCGCTCCGGATGCCGAACTGCGCGCACTCGCCGCTGCAGGTAAACTGCATGAGCCCGCAGTGCTGACGATGCAGCTGCGCCGGATGATCAAGGACGCCAAGGTCTCCCGGCTGGCCCGCGAGTTCGGTTGCCAGTGGCTGCATATCCGCGATGTCGCGACGCTGGATGAGAAGAGCGAGCGACACTTCCCGACCTTCGTATCGGTGCGCGGCGCCATGCAGGAGGAGGCCGAGCGTTTCTTCACGGACCTCTTCCAGCAGGATCGGCGGGTGCTTTCGTTGATTGACGCCGACCATGTGTTCGTGAACGGACCGTTGGCTCGTCATTACGGGCTCAAAATTACTTCCGAAGAGTGGCAACGTGTCGACGGTATCCGTGCCCAGGGGCGCGGGGGCGTTCTGGCCTTTGCGGCCACGCTCGCCAAGCAGAGCGGTGCTTCGCGCACCAGCCCCATCCTGCGAGGCAACTGGCTTAGCGAAGTCTTGCTCGGCGATAAACTACCGCGTCCGCCTAAGGGTGTCCCCCTCCTTCCGGAAACCGCTCCGCAGGGGCTCACCGAGCGACAGCTCATTGCTAAGCACAGCAACGACCCAGTTTGCGCCCGGTGTCACGAACGCATCGACCCATTTGGCTTCGCCTTGGAAGGCTTTGACGCCATTGGCCGCGCCCGCTCTCAGGATGCGGCCGGGTTAGCCATCGATACGCACGCCATCCTGCCAGGCGGGGTTGCTGTCGATGGTCTGAGTGGCCTGCGGGATTACATTCTACAGCAAAGACAGGATGATTTTCTGCGTCAGTTCAGTCGCAAGCTGCTCGGCTACGCCTTGGGTCGTGCCGTCCAACTTTCCGACAAGCCGCTGGTTGACGCCATGGTGCATCGGATTAAAACGGGTGAAGGTCAGGTCGGCGGGGGGCTCGAACTCATCGTGCTCAGCCCGCAGTTCCGTGAAGTGCGCGGACGTGATTTTAAACTGAACCCCTGAACCCCCTTATGAATAAATACCAATTAAGCCGCCGAACCTTTCTTCGCGGCATGGGCGTCACGATGGCGTTGCCGTGGCTGGAGTCTGCGAATGTCTGGGGCGACGAGCCTAAGAAGGGACGCCCGGCCAGCGAAGCACCCGTGCGCGTGGCGGTGCTATTTTCCGGTAACGGCTTCCACTCCAAGGAGTGGTGGGCGAAAGGGGAGGGCAAGGACATGGAGCTCGGCCAGGTGCTCGCGCCGTTGAAGGATTTTCGATCGAAGATGCTTTTTGTCCGCGGTCTCTACCACGAGGAAGCCCGCAAAGGGAATATCCACAGTTCGCAGACAGGTAATCTACTTTCCGGCGCCCCCATCACTTCGGGCGGCGAGATTCGCTCCGGCACGAGTTTCGATCAGATGGTGGCCCAGACGTACGGGCGCTCCACCAAGGTGCCCAGCTTGGTGCTGGCGTGCGAGCGCTCTTTCCCAGGGGTGCACAAGAACTACTCGATGTTGTATAGTTCGCACATCTCTTGGAGTTCGCCGACTGCCCCGACCCCATTAGAAATCTATCCCGCCCTCGCCTTTGACCGTCTCTTTAAAGACGATGTCACGCCAGGTGACCGGAGTGTGCTGGATGCTGTGCTCGGCGAGGCTGGTGACTTACGCCGCAATGTGAGT
Source organism: uncultured Opitutia bacterium (assembly GCA_903829855.1). GTDB lineage: Bacteria > Verrucomicrobiota > Verrucomicrobiia > Opitutales > UBA953 > UBA953. The sequence continues at coordinate 5,536 of CAIKRN010000163.1, read as the reverse complement.
CAGACGGATAAGCAGAAGCTTGATGAGTACCTCGATTCGGTGCGCGACGTTGAGAAACGGATTGAATCAGCTGGTAAGCGCGGGGAGTTGCAGGGCTGGCGCCCGACGCTCGATAAGCCGAATATTAAACGTCCGGCTGACGGTATTCCGCAGGACATCGCGGAGCACATGCGTCTCATGTGCGACATTATGGTTCTCGGCTTCCAGACGGACACCACGCGCGTCTCCACGCTCAAGTTAAACAATGATCACAGCGCGATGCGCTTCCCGAACATCACTTCCGTGCAGCAGCCAGGTAACGGCATTGATTATATGATTCACCACCTCTTGTCGCACTCCGACGGTAAGGATTGGCTGAAGATCAACCAATTCTTTATGGAACAGGTTGCCTACCTGGCCCGGAAGATGGATTCCATTCAAGAAGGCCCGCGGACGCTCCTCGACAACTCGATGATCATGCATTGCTCGAGTATGATGGCCGGGGCGAAGCATGATAACGACCAGCTCCCCGTGGTGATGCTGGGCGGTGCCGGCGGTCGGATTAAGGGCGGGCGCGTCTTGGATTATAAGGATAAGCCTGAGCGGCAGCTGTGCCGACTTTTCATGTCCATGATGGATAAGATGGAAGTGCGCCCGAAGGCCTTTGGCGACGCCAAGAAGATGCTCGAGGAGGTTTGAGGGCGGCCCTAAGGGCAGTTCCGCCCTACCACGGTGCATTTCTCCAACGTCTGTCGTTCCATCACTATGGCTTTGGTTTGCCTACCGCTGGTGGCGGGGAAGACTGCGGGTATGCGCACCCCCGCCTTTGTCCTCAGCCTGCTGCTTGCTCTTAGTGGCCTTGCCGCCACCCCGCCGCACCTTTCGCTCGAAGAAGTGCTCACCCCCTTCGTGCAGCATGATGAGATCGCTGGGGTGGTGGCTCTGGTGGCGGATCGTGAGAAGGTCTTAGCCGTGACGGCGGTGGGTTTCGCAGACATCGAGGCCAAGAAGGCCATGCAGGCGGACTCACTTTTTTGGATTGCCTCTCAATCCAAGGGCATGACGGCAGTGGCCGTCCTGATGTTGGTTGATGAAGGCAAGATTGCGCTCGATGACCCGGTGGAGAAATACCTGCCGGAATTTAAGGGGCAGATGGTGGCTCCGCCTAAGCTCGCAGGGAAAGCCGACCCGAAGGGCAAGGCAAAGGGCAAGGGCGATGAATCTAAAGTGACCCTTGTGCCTGAGCCCGAACCGACGCCCGCTGCGCACCCCATCACGATTCGCGAAGTACTCTCCCACGTCAGCGGTTTACCTTTCGCTTCGGCGGTTGAAAAGCCTACGCTCGATGGGCTGCCTCTCGCCGACGCGGTGAAATCTTACGCGAAGGCCCCGTTGGCAACCCAGCCAGGCACGCATTACCAATATTCTAATGCGGGTATCAACACCGCTGCTCGCGTGCTCGAAGTCGTGAGCGGCATGCCCTACGAAGCGTTCATGCAGAAGCGGCTGTTTGATCCGCTCGGCATGAAGGACACCACCTTCTGGCCAAACGCCTCCCAGGTCGCGCGCCTCGCCAAGACTTATAAGCCGGATGCTACGAAGAAGAAGCTGATGCTGGGCAACCTTGGTCAGATGCAGGCGGACCTCACCGATCACGTCCACCGCTTCCCGATGCCTGCTGGCGGGCTTTTCTCGACGGCCTCGGACACGGCACGTTTTTGTCAGATGCTCTTGAATCGTGGGGAATTAGATGGACGGCGCTACCTAAGTCTTAAGTCCTTTGAGGCTTTGACGACCCGGCAGACTCCCGTTGGTATCAAGGAGAACTATGGCTTGGGGTTCGCGGTGAGTCCGGATGGGTTTGGTCATGGCGGTGCTCAGGCAACCAGCATGGATATCCGCATGAAGAACGGCATTGTCGTCATCTGGATGGTCCAGCATCAAGGTTACGTGGGAAATGGCGGCAAGGCCCAGGGTGCATGCAAGGATTGGGCCGTGAAGGAGTTTGGAAAGTAAGCGCGGGCGCCTGGGGGGCTAGGTGGACTAGGTGGGGTCAGGATTAGCCTTGGCGGGCTGAGTCTTTGGCTGCTCTGAAATCAACGGGGGATAGCACGTGGTGCTGTCCCTGCCTCTTAATCCGCTGCGATAATGAACTATTCCGCTCAATAGATACGAATGTGTTGAAGTGGCGTCGGTCGTTGGGAACATAACGACCCCCACTCAGTCCTTATCTTTCCCCATGAAACCCCCAACCCTCGCCGTCTTCGTGTTCGCGCTACTTTCCGTCACCGGATTGTTGGCCGCGGATAAAGAGCCGGTTGCTAAGATCGTTCTGCCGCCTGAGCCGGTGGCGCAGACGGTCACTAAGAAAATCAACATCCTCGATCTCATCCGTGAAGGAAAGATGGAGTATCACATCAACCCCAAGGCCGACGTACATGACGACGCTAAGAACGTCTTCAAGTTCGATGCCGACGGCATGTTCCACGTCAGCGGCAATGGCTACGGTGGCATGACGACGCTCGATAGCTACAAGGACTACCACCTCGTCATGGAGTTTAAGTGGGGCAACCAGACTTGGGGTAAGCGCGAGAAAGCTTCGCGCGACAACGGCCTGCTCATTCACTGCTGGGGCCCGCAGGGCGCCGTGGGTGGCAGCTGGATGGCTAGTTTTGAAGCGCAGATTATCGAGGGCGGTGTGGGCGACATTCTCGTGCTTTCACCCAAGCTCGCCGACGGCACGTCGCTGACCTGTTCCTTGAGCGCCGAAGTTGCGATCGATGCCAACAAGCAGACCATCTGGTCGCCCGGCGCCCCGCGCCGCACCATGACCGGGGGCCGCTTGAACTGGCAGCACCGTGCCGCCAACTGGAAGGACGTCAAAGGCTTCCGGGGTAAGGATGATGTCGAGTCTCCTTATGGCGAGTGGACCCGTTATGAGGTCGTGGCCAAGGGTGACACGCTCCAGTATTTCGTGAATGGCGTGAAGGTTAATGAAGCCTTCGAATGCAAGCCCAGTCAGGGTCGCATTCTTTTGCAGGTCGAAGCGGCAGAAATGTTTGTGCGACGGTACGAACTCTATCCCATCGGCGGCTTTAAGGAGAAGTGGGGCGCGGCCAAGCCCGCTGCTCATCCGCATGGGGATGGCGAGGTGATCCCCGCCTACGCCTCCCGCCCTGTCGTCATGGACCTTACCCCCGAGCAGGTCGCGCTGGCCGCTCCGAAGTACAAGCTCCCACGGGGTTTTGAAATGGTCGTCGCCGCCACCTCTCCAATGGTAGCCAATCCCACGATGGGATGCGTCGATGACCGAGGTCGCCTCTTTGTAGGTGACTCAGCTGGCGTAAATTGGAGCCCGAAGAAATTCGAGACCGAACGCCCGAACCGGATCCTCCTGCTGGAGGACCGGGACGGCGACGGTATCTACGAGCACAGCACGGTCTTCGCGGATAAACTCGCCTACCCCAAGGGGGCTTATTTTCTCAACGGCAGTCTCTATGTCACGGACACGCCGGGCATCTGGAAATTCACCGACACCACCGGCAGCGGCGTCGCCGATAAGCGCGAGCTGATCATCGGTGGCTTCCAGTGGACCGCCAACAGTGCGGATTGCCACGGCCCACGTCTCCACCCCGACGGTCGCTTCTATTGGACGCACGGTCGCAAGGGTCATAATATCAAACAGCAGGACGGCACGCCCGTCCACGAAGGACTCAATAGCGGCATCTGGTCGATGAAGCCCGACGGCTCCGACGTCCGCTGGCACGCGCTCGGTTGCGCGGACAACCCTACTGGTCTCGACTTCACGCCGACTGGCGAGTTGATCGGCACCACCAATCTTTATTTCGGTAGCCCCCGGGTGGATACGCTCATGCAATGGCAGCTAGGCGGCGTCTACGAGCGCCCGGATTTTCTGCGCATCATCGAGAATCTTCCCCGCACACATGAGCGCATGCCCATTCTCCGCGAACTCGGCCACATGGTCCCCAGCGGTTGCATCTTTTGGAAGAACGCGAACCCGTTGGCGGTCGAAGGACAGCCTTGGGCGGCCGACCCCGCCAATCTCGAGCTCATGGTCTCGATGTATAATTCCCAGAAGGTTCTGCGCTATGAGATGCAGAAGGAGGGGGCAGGTTATCGGACGACAGAGCACGAATTCTTCACCGTGGATCGCAAGGGTGCCCACCTAACCGATGTCATGGAGGACATCGACGGTTCCCTGATCGTCTTCGACACTGGCACCTGGTATTCGCACTGCCCAGCCAGTTTGCTCAACGGCGTGAACGTCCCGGGTATGATTTACCGTATCCGCCGCACCGCGGAAGGAAAAGCCACGCATGCCGCCTTACGGGACGCGCACAAACCCTTGGAGATGGCTAAACCCAAGGCCGACGCCGAGCTGCTGGCACAACTCTCCTCCGCTGACCAGGCCGAGGTCCGCCGCGGACTTGAAGGCCTGACCTTCCGTGAGACGAAGTCTGCGACGGTCACGGAGGCCGTCCGTGGGCTGCTTCCGCGCGAGGCGGACCAGATGCTGGAGCATGCCATCCTTACCGCGGGGATACGGCTCGCCGGCTTCACGGCCGCCGACCTCAGTGCGGTCAAAGATGAGACGGCCCAGGCTCGCCTATTGCGCATCGTATCACAGACCCGGAGCAAGGAGGCCGACTATGCCGAGGTCTTGAAATTCGCCGTGACCAAGACGGACTCCGAGAATCTCGGGCTCGCGCGGAATGCTTACCTCGCCCTGATTAAAGCGCCCACCGCCGATAAATTACTGGACCCCATTTTCGAGGCGTGGCTGAAGGATGCGAGTCCTTCGCCGACGCAGGTCGCCGCCCTGGAGAAATTCTCCACGACGCTCGCTGGTAAGCCAGGCATTGCCAAGGTCATCGCCGTGATGCTCACCCATTCTAAGAATACGGTACGGCAGGCTGCCTTGCGGTCGATTGCCGGACAGGCCGGTAAAGTGGAGGCCAAGCTTTGGGCTGAGCCCCTCGAAGGCATGCTCGCCAAGGGGGCGTCACCGCTCCTGCTCGATGCGCTCGCCCGCGTGAAGGATAGACGGTATGATGCCCAGCTGAATGCCTTGGCTGCGGACGCCTCGAAGCCTTCGACGCTCCGGCTCAAGGCTCTCTTGGCGCTGTCGAGCAGCGGAAGTACGCTCAGTGCGCCAGCCTTTAAGTTGCTCACCGAACTCCTTGTGGATCCCGCGAGTCCAGGGCTGCGGATGGATGCGGCGACTCGGCTGGCGAATACCCAGCTGTCGACAGAGCAGTGGGATGCGTATCTAGCTATCCTGCCCAAGACTGGGCCGCTGGAGCAGAACGAGCTACTCGTGGCTCTCGCGCTGCCATCGGTTTATAAGAACGTGAATGCGGCACTCGGCAGAAAAATCGCCACAGCCTTTTCTCAATCGCCGTTACTCGGCACCTTCAGCCCCGATCTCGTGCGCAAGGCTTTCGGCTTCCTGCCTCGGGAGGTTTATGAAATCCTCGAGCCTTCCTTTGATGCGGCTCTGGCCGCCAATGACGCTAAGAAGGAGCGGATGGGTACG
>CAIKRN010000162.1 GCA_903829855.1 uncultured Opitutia bacterium | reverse complement strand
GTGGGCATCACGCAGCAGGAACTCACCTTCCCACACGCGCCCCACCTACATCGCCGTGAGCTGACCATCATGGCCAGCCGCAATGCACTTTCGAAGGACTTCGCCCGCATCATCAAGTTAATCGAAGACGGCGTGATCGATACCAAGCCTTGGATTACGCACCATGCGAAGTTTGACGACATGATCGCGACCTTCCCGACTTGGTTGAAGCCGGAGACTGGCGTCATCAAGGCAATCGTCGACGTGGTCTGAAGCCATGCGCCTCGACGCCCACCAGCATTTCTGGTCGTACGACGTGGCGCAATACCCATGGATTCCGCCGGGCTCCCCGTTGCATCGTAGCTGGCTGCCGGATGATTTAGCCGCCTTGCAAAAACCGCTTGGCTTCGATGGCTCCATCGCTGTCCAAGCACGTCAAGTGAGCGAGGAGTCCGATTGGCTACTGGGCCTAGCAGATAAGCACGCCAACGTGAAGGGCGTCGTCGGCTGGGTCGATCTGCGTTCCGATCGTGTCGAGGTCGACCTCGCGCGACTGGCGAAGCACCCAAAATTCGTCGGTGTGCGTCACGTGGTGCAGGAAGAACCGGATGACAATTTCATGCTCGGGAAGGAATTCCAGAGCGGCATTGCCAAGCTCCAGGCCTATGGCCTGACCTACGACATCCTCATCTATCCGCAACAACTCGCGGCCGCCATTCGCCTCGCGGAAAATTTCCCCCAACAACCCTTCGTACTCGATCACATCGCTAAGCCGATGATCAAGGATGGCACGATGGAGCCATGGAAGACGCAGATGCGTCGTCTGGCCCGGCTGCCCAACGTTCACTGTAAAGTCTCTGGCATGCTGACTGAAGCCGATCACCAAAATTGGAAGCCCGAGCAGTTCCAACCCTATCTCGATGCGGTGTTTGCAGCATTCAGCCCGTCTCGCCTAATGTATGGCTCGGATTGGCCGGTGTGCCTGTTCGCGGCAACTTACGAGCAGAGCTTCCGTCTCGTCGACGACTATGCCCGCAGCTTAACGCCCACGGAGCGGGACGGACTCTTCGGTGCCAACTGCCAAAAGTTTTACTTCCGTCGCTGACCTCAGCGTACGTCGGTGATCTTCACTGGCTTGAACAGCCATCCTTTGGCGACCATATCGACGTTGGGTACATCGGGGTGGCCTTTGGCGATATCCGGGGGCAGAGGCGTATCCGCGAATCTCACTAACTTTAGACCCGTACCCTTGCCGGCCCCATCGGCGACTTCAAAAAAAAGGAAGGCGCAGAACAATCCGCCAGGCGTCTCGCCGATGACAATTTCGATGGGAATGTTTTGGCCGGCGGTGGCGGTCACCCATGGGCCACAGCGCAACGGCTGGCCGAGCTTAGAGGGATGGGTCTCCAGATATTTTTGTTTGCCGAACCCAGGGTAGAGATCTGTTCCACCCGTGATTAACCGGTCATAGCCGGAGTCGAGCACGACCTGGCTGTTCCAGCGCACCACGAGGATATCGTCCCCCATCCCCACAAAACGGAATTTGGCGGTCTGGGGCATTTTTACCGCGCCCTTATAATGTGCAATCCAGCGCGACGGCTTAACCGTCTTTTCTACACCATAGGCTTTGGGTCCGATATCAGCCGGCACGATGGGGATGAAAATTTGTGCGGCCCAAAGCGTGTCGGGTGCACTGAATTTATCGGAAAGTGCCGATACGTTCCAGCGGCTTGTGACCAAGAATTTGTGCACCTCTTTTTTGTACACCTCGACGGCTGGTCCGTTGCTCTTGGCGCCCTGGTTGGTCGGATCACCCATGGCGGCGGTCGGCTTGCCGGCCTTGTTCTGCTTGAAGTCATAGAAGGTGCCGACGATGCCAAAGTTCTCACCGATACCGCCCTTGGTGCCGAAGATGGACACGAAGTTTTTACCGCCGCCCACACCCAGCCCCTTGCCCGTGCCGTTGCCTCCACCGCTGCCACCCCCGAAGCCCTTGGAGTTGCCGCCGGCCGCGCCCCCGCCCGTGAGCATGGAGGCCGTGGTCGTCGGTAGGCTCGCTACGGCGATGGCTGAACTGGCGCTTTTGGTGGTGATACGCGAGTTGGTCTTCGTCAGATTTTTGAGATTCTTAGGCTGTAGGCGGGTCTTATATTCCTTCGCTTTCGGCCCCCCGTTGCCGCCGCCAGCCCCCGTACTGAAAGACTCAGGGTCTTTCTTGGCTGCATTCTCGGTGATGGTGGAAACGACCCAGACGACCGCCACAGCGATAAGGCCGAGGTGGATGAGAACGGACATAGCCAAGCCCTCGCCGCCCAGCCGGCGCCAAATGGATCGCTGCGGTCGAGATAAGGGGAGCTGAGATGCCTCAGCGGGTGGAATGTCCAGGGGTTCGGACATGGGCGGAAGAGTAGGAGAAACCACCTAGGCCTCAATCAGCAAAACCGCTACCGCCGACCGCGCGGACCCAAGGTTTGACGGAAAAATCACAGGGCGTGGGCTTGCCCCCTCCCTCCGCCTCCCCACCTTCCTCTGATGGACTCCCGCCTGCACGACTTGGAAGAGCGTCTTACTTTTCTCCAGCGGCACGTCGAACAGCAGGATCGGGAAATCTTAGAACTCTCCAAGGAGGTCGCCAAGCTCTCCGACCGCCTCGCACGCACGGAGGCTAAGATGACCCAATCCGGAGGTGCCGCTGACACGAGCCCGCCGGCCGACGAGCGCCCGCCGCATTGGTGAGTCCGCGCCCGGGCGAAATTATTTGCCCGCGG
>CAIKRN010000161.1 GCA_903829855.1 uncultured Opitutia bacterium | reverse complement strand
CGTGAGCCAAGGTTACGAAGTCCGGTCAACCAGCGGAGCGTCTCTTCGGGAGTCATCTCCGCGTCGGCCACGCTCAGGCGCGGCGCTTCACGGCCTTCACCTTGACCTTACGGTGGGCGAGCGCACGCAACAGGCTCGCGAGCTTAGACTTCATCTCCTTGCGGTGGATGATCATGTCAATCAGACCGCGCTTAAGGAGGAACTCGGAGGTCTGGAACCCTTCCGGTAGATCTTGATTGGTCGTTTCCTTGATGACGCGGGCACCGGCAAACCCGATCAGCGCGCCGGGCTCGGCGACGATGACATCACCCAAGGTGGCGTAGCTGGCCATGACCCCGGCCATAGTGGGATTGGTCAGGACCGCGATATAAGGCAGGCCCGCGGAACGGAGTTTCGCCAAGGCGGCACTGGTCTTGGCCATCTGCATGAGGGAGAGGATACCTTCCTGCATGCGGGCGCCACCAGAGGCACAGACGACGACGCAAGGGCACTTCATCTTGATTGCCCGCTCAATGGCCCGAGTGACCTTCTCGCCCGCAACCGAGCCCATCGAGGCGCCCATGAAGGTAAAGTCCATGATCGCCAGAGAAACCGGCAAGCCATCCATCAGGCCGTGGCCACAGATAACGGAGTCGCGGAGGCCGGACTTCTTTTGGTGCTGCACTAAGCGCTCAGGGTAAGAGCCGCCAGCGGTGAACTTAAGTGGGTCCTTAGAGACGAGCTTGTTATCGGTCTCCTTCCAGGAGCCATCGTCGATCAGGAGGGCGATGCGGCGCTTGGTCGAGAGACGCTCGTGGTGGCCGCTGACCGGGAAAACGTTCCAGTTGGCCTCGAGGTCCTTCGTGTAGACCATCTCGCCCGTCTGCGGACACTTGGTCCAGAGCCCAGCCGGGATATCCTTCTTCTTCGGAGTCGGGGTGTGCGTGCGTTTACGAAAGACAGCCATGGTGAATGCCCGAAGATTGAAGAGTTATCGCCTGAAGCGGAAGGGTAAATCTGCCCAGCAACCCTCGAAAACCGAGGCATTTTGGTCTTTAACGACTTAGCGTAGCCCGCGGTCAGTACCCGCCAGTCGTTCCAGGACCTTCTCGTAGGCGTTCACCGCCCGCTCAGCCATGCGGAGTTCGAAGTTCTCGTCAGGGGCATGCAGGTTTGAATCGGGGGTAAACAAGCCAATCATCACGGAGTCTAAACCCGTCTCGCGGCGGATATCGCCAATGATGGGTACGCTACCACCTTCGCGGAGATAAAGCGGGGCTTTGCCAAAGGCTTCGGCGATGGCTTTGTCCGCCTCGCGGAAAGCCCGGGCGAGCACCGGATTCTGATCCTTGGGCGTATTCGGACGATCAGGTGGGCAGACATAGTAAGCCGCATTTCCCTGCATCTCGATAATCTCTGCCCGGACCCCTTTCGGCGAACGTGCGCGAATGGCTGCGGCGACCTTGGTGTGTACGTCGACAGGATCCTGCCCCGGCACGAGCCGACAGGTAATCTTCGCGAAGACCTTGGAGGGAATGACGGTCTTAGAGCCTTTGCCTTGGTAGCCACCGCCGATGCCATTGAATTCCAAAGTGGGGGCGAAGCGTACCGCCTCGAGTCCATCCAGACCCGGAGCGGGGTGCAATTCGTCCACGGCTAGAAAGCGGCGGTATTCATCCTCCGAGAGTGGTAACTTGCGCAACTCCTCCCGCTCCCAGCGGGTCGGCTGTTCCACGCCATCATAGAATCCATCAATGGCCACGGCGTTATCCGCATCATGCAGTGAGGCGCAAAGTTCCGCCAAGGCCTGGATTGGATTATAAACGGCACCGCCATGCAGGCCGGAATGCAGGTCCGAACGCGGGCCGGTGAGGCCAACCTCGAGGCCAATAATGCCGCGCAAGCCAGTCGTGATGACAATCTG
>CAIKRN010000160.1 GCA_903829855.1 uncultured Opitutia bacterium | reverse complement strand
TGAAAGAAGCCCGCGAGGCCGCCGCTGCGGCCCAGAAGAAGGTCATGGAATTGACCGAGGAACTGGCCCGCAAAGCCGATCCCGAAATCGCCCCGCTCCTCGACAAAGTCCGCAAGGCCATGGAAGCCCGCCGCAATGCTCCCGTGCAGGAAACCAATCGTAACCGTAAGCAGGGCGAATAAGCCTTAGCCTCACGCCTCCTGGGCCGACTCATTGAGTCGGCCTTTTTATTTCCCATCCCCTCCATCCTGTTCATATTCACCGCACCCCTCCCCGCTCATGTCCTTCCGCCCCTCGCATCCCTCACACTGGTATCTTACCGCGGCCCTCCTCCTCGCATCCTTAGCCGGGTTGAACGCAGCGGATTCTCGCCTCGAGCCCCTCAAGGATCTCAACGGGTACTTCCCCTTCGCCGCACCGAAATCTCTTCAAGAGTGGGAACCGCGTCGCGATTTCGTCCGGCGCCAACTCATCGTCTCTCAGGGACTTTGGCCGATGCCGACCAAGAGCCCCCTCAACGCCGTCATCCACGGCAAAATCGATCAGGGCGATTACACCATTGAAAAAGTCTACTTCGAGAGCGCTCCCGGATTTTATGTGACGGGTAATCTTTACCGCCCGAAGAATGTCACGGGCAAGGTTCCCGCCGTTATCTTCCCCCACGGGCATTGGACCGACGCCCGCTTCCTCTTCCAACCCGATAAATTTGTCCGTGATGAAATCGCTACCGGCCAAGAACGCTTCGAGAACGGCGGCCACAGTCGCTTCCAGTCGATGTGCGTCCAGCTCGCCCGCATGGGCTGCATCGCCTGGCAAATCGACGCCCTGAGCGATTCCGACTCTATTCAGTTCTCGTCCGCCATTGTCCACAAGTTCGCCAAACAGCGTCCAGAAATGAATACCACGGAAAACTGGGGCCTCTATAGCCCGCAGGCCGAAGCCAATCTGCAATCCATCATGGGCTTACACACCCTCAATTCCGTCCGGAGCGTGGACTTCCTCCTGACCCTACCCGACGTCGACCCGAAACGCATGGCCGTCACTGGCTCCAGCGGAGGCGGCACCCAAACGATGCTCCTCGCCGCCACCGATGACCGTCTGGCCCTCTCCTACCCCGTCGTGATGGTCAGCACTTCCATGCAAGGCGGTTGCTCCTGCGAGAATGCCTCCTTACTTCGCGTCGGTACCGGCAATGTCGAAATCGCCGCCCTCATCGCCCCTAAACCACAAGGGATGAATAGCGCCGATGACTGGACGAAGGAAATGGCCACGAAGGGCTTCCCTGACCTAAAGGCGCTCTACAAACTCTACGGCAAAGCAGATTTCGTCACCCTCCAGCGCGGCGAACACTTCCCGCATAATTACAACGCGGTCTCGCGCATGGGCTTCTATGCGGTCCTCAACAAGCACTTTAAATTAGGCCAGCCCGAGCCCGTCGTGGAACGCGACTACGAGCCCTTGCAGAAAGCCCAATTAACAGTCTGGGACGCCGCCCACCCTGCCCCCAAAGCCGGTGACCCCGACTTCGAACGCGGCCTCCTGAAATGGCTGAAATCCGATGCCCAGCAGCAGCTCCTCGCGGCCGTCGGCTCTCGGGAAGGTCGTGACCACCTCCTCCGCCCCGGCGTGGAAGCCATCATCGGTCGCACCTTTGCCAATGTCGGCCAGACTTCTTGGACGACCTCGACGAATCAATACCGCGACGACCATATCATCATCGCAGGGACAATCACGAATGCGACTTACGGCGAAGAACTGCCTGTAGAGTTCTACCGTCCGCTCAATGCGAACGGCAAAGCGGTCATCTGGCTGGATGACGCTGGCCTCAACTCGGTACGCGGTGCGGATCGGAAGCCTCTCCCGGTCGTCCAGAAATTACTGGATGCAGGCGTAACGGTGATCTCCGTCAAATTGCTGCTGCAGGACGGCAAGAGCACCCCCCACCGGACCGTGACAGGACCGCGCGAAGTGCCGGCTTACACCTACGGCTATAACCATGCGCTCTTCGCCCAGCGCACCCATGACCTACTTTCCTTGATTAACTTCCTGAAAACCTCACACGACCCCGCCCACCCAGAAATCAAATCTGTGTCCTTGGTCGCCATGCACTCGACCGGGCCCATTGCCGCCGCCGCTCGCGCCCTCGCAGGCTCAGCCGTCGTCAAGGCCGCCGTCGATACGCGGGGCTTCCGCTTCGCCAAGCTGCTCGATTACCGCGACCCGATGTTCCTGCCCGGCGGCGCCAAATACCTCGATGTCCCAGGCCTGCTCGCACTCAGCGAACAACTCCCGCTTCTCGTCGCCGGCGAATCGGATAATACCCTCTTCCCCGCGGCGAAACTCAGCTCGAGCGATGACTTCACGGCAGCCGCTTCCGCGTGGTTGCTGCAATGATTTCACGCCGTTCATTTCTGACTACCGCCTCGCTGGCACCTTTCGCCAGCCTCCTCGCTGCCGACCCGCCTCCGCGGCTTCGCATCGCCCAACTCGGGACCTCGCACGCCCATGCGAGCGGTAAGATAGAGGCCCTCCGCTCGCTCTCCGACCTTTATGAAGTCGTCGGCTACGCCGAACCCATCGCGTCTCGCCGGGACGCCGCACAAAAAGCCGCGACTTTCGCCGGACTGAAATTCCTCTCTGAAGAAGAAATCCTCGCCGATGAGTCGATCCAAGCGGTCGTCATCGAGACCACCCTCGAAGACTCCGCCCGCGCCGCGCTCGCCGCCCTTAAGGCTGGTAAACACATCCACCTCGATAAGCCCGGTGCCGAAAAGCATGCCGATTTCGTGACCCTTCGTCGCTACGCGGCCGAGCAGAAACGGGCCGTCCAAATGGGCTATATGCTCCGCTACAATCCAGGCATTCAACTCCTCGTGCAAGCCGTCCAAGAAGGCTGGCTCGGCGAGATCATGGAAGTCGATGCTTCGATGGGTAAGCTGATTGATGAAGGCACGCGCAAGCGCTTCGCCCAACTTCCGGGCGGCGGAATGTACGAGTTGGCCTGCCACCTAGTCGACACGATCGTAACCCTGCTCGGCCCACCGACCTCCGTCCAAGCCTTCGGCAATGCGACCCGCGCCCCACAAGACAAGTTCATCGATAATCAACTCGCCATCCTCACCTACCCTAAGGCGACGGTGACAATCCGTTGCAACCATGCCGACCCCTTTGGCGGACCAAACCGTTATATCACGGTCCGCGGCACTCGCGGTGACATGGAGATCCGTCCACTCGAATCCGGCAAAGGCATGCTTCGTCTCGA
>CAIKRN010000159.1 GCA_903829855.1 uncultured Opitutia bacterium | reverse complement strand
CCCTACCAGCGCGACGGGGTCGCGAGGTGGAAGCGGTTAGCGGTTGGCGGTTGGGAACACAGAGGGGCAACTAGGGCAGCACGCGGTGCGGCCCCTGCCTGTTGGCAGGGTCAGTGGCAACGTTCCAGGAGGAACATGGCGCCGATGAAGATTATCATCATGATCACGAGGCAGCTGCAGCACGGGCCGACCGCGTCGATGCGACTTTGCCACTTATCCCTGAATTCCCGGTCGGTGCTCAGCCGGTTTCGCATGAGGCGGGTTGGCATAAGAACTCAATCATGGCGTCGAAAATCCCATTGTTCATCTTCATGTCCATCCAGGCCCATTGGCCGTTGGGGTTAACTTCCAGGAAGAGCGCGGCTTCGAGATCCTCTTCGCGTGCCATAAAATCTAGGCGACCAAAGCGAAGGCCTAGTTTATGCATGTAGGCATCAATTCTTTGTTGAAGGTTTTCCGGTAAGGCGACGTTCTCCCAGCCGGCATCCATCTCGGTGCCGATATACTTACGCCAATCGAGTCCTTGGAAGGTCTGCCGATCGAGGCGTTGGGCAAACATCTTACCGTCGACATAGAGCACGGTGACATCAAAGCGGGCATCAATGCGCTCCTGCAGGAACCACGGCCAACCTTCAGCGAGTTCTGAGGGTTTGACGTTTTGGACGTAGATAAACTTCGCATTGCCGTTTTCGTCAGCGTTGGAGAAGGGCATGCCGTGAATGGATTTGAGGACGGCGTCATCTTTCAGGCCCGATCTTTCCGGATGGGTGGTGAAACTCCAGGGGGCGGTGGGGAAGTAGGGCTTGGCGACGTCGAGTTGTACGAACTTGACGACATCACGAATCTTGGAGGGGTGAATCGGGAGTTTTTCAGGCCATTTATGGGCGATCAGCTGGAGTAGGCCCGTGTGGGCCGCGGAGATTTCGCGGAAGGCGTGCACTTCTTGGTCCTCGGTCTCATTAGATTTGGGCGCTGGCTTGCGTAAAATGGCGGTCACCAGGGTTTGGTCGGAGACTTGACGCCCGAATGGGTCCGAGATCGTGAAACCCTCCGAGTGGATTTGAATCTCGTGGTCGTGCGGGCGGTCATTGTTAACCCGGAGTACGCGGTCACCGAGGCGATCAACGATCATGTCGGTGGTGATGTCGTAGCTGGAGGTGAAGATGAGATGCATCGGTGGATGACTAGGGCATAAAAAAGGCCCCTTGCGGGGCCTTTTTTCGCAACATGTAAGGATTAGCTATCGGAATCCGTGTAGCCGTTGTTGTCGTCGTTGCCGATGTAGCCGCCTAATCCGCGGGATGAGGTCTGAACGTTGCCGCTGGTGTTGGTGTAAAGGTTGGTCATCGAGCCGAGCTGGGCTTTCTGGGTTTCGGCATTGTAGTTGAACTGATGATCGGTGGCAGCCGTGGCCTTCGGAATCATGTTGGAGGCGAGGCCGGTGAGGGCGGTCGCAGCCACGAGGGCCTGGAGGGCGTTGGTGGCGGGGGTGGTGGCGAAGTCGACTGGGGTCTTCTTGGTGTTCATGAGGTTGGTTTCGAAGTTGAATCTGAAGGTGCGGGGCGGTTTCTCAACAGGTAAAATACCCATTCAATTAAAAATATATTATAATTTTATGATGAGATATTTTGGTAAACGAGGTGCCGGAAGAAGGTTTTAAAGTCTCGATTGCCATCAATGAGAGAGGGCGTAGAAAAGGACTCGTATGAGCGCTGATCCTCGTGGGTATTATCGCATCCTTGGTGTGACGACACGCGCCACGCAGGAGCAGATTAAGCAGGCGTTCCGGTCGCTGGCCAAAGCCCTGCACCCTGACTTGAATCGCGGGCAGGATACGACGGCGGCCTTCCAGGCCGTCAATGAGGCCTATAGTGTGCTTTCCGACCCGGCACAACGTGCCGCCTATGATCAGACGGGGTCGCCCGAGCCCGCACCGCAAGCCCGTTCAGCCAACGCGGGCGCGCCGCCGATGTCCCAGCCGGTGTACGAGGTCGAGCCCTATACGTGCGTCGACTGCGGGTGCGTCTCGCCGCGTCTGCGCCACATTAAGTATACGCAGGTGGTCAGTTACTTGGTCGGTTCCTATAAGTCCAATATCTGGGGCGTCTTCTGTGAGGCGTGCGCCTCGAAGCGTTTAACGAAAGCTTCGCTCATCACGGGTGCCTTTGGGTGGATGAGTGTGCCCGGGTTATTTTATTCGGCGCACGCGCTCGGACGTAACCTGACCGGAGGCCAGCAGGAGAACCTGATCAATCTCGAGATCTGTACCCGCCAGGCGGTTTATTACCTGATGCGCGGCGAGCGGGCGAATGCTCGCATTGCGGCAACCGATGCCCGCGCCTTCGCCGGTGGGGTCAATGAGGGTTGGTGGAATGATAATGAGAAGCGTCGCGCACGGGAACTGATTCCGATCATCGAGAAGGTTATGTCGCAGGTGTGAGTGCGAGGTTGAGCCGCGCGAGTATGGAGTATGGAGTATCGAGTATAGGCGGCGAGCTACGTGCGCGACTGGGTCGCGAGGTCGAAGCGGTTAGCGGTTGGCGGTTGGGAACACAGAGAGGCAACTAGGGCAGCACGCGGTGCTGCCCCTACCTGCGAAGGCGGAGCCTTCGAGGGGACACGTGGGTATGGTGACACGGGGACAAGGGGCGTAAGCGAGGGCCT
>CAIKRN010000158.1 GCA_903829855.1 uncultured Opitutia bacterium | reverse complement strand
TCTTCTCCTGTCATCACTCAGACCATGGCCGGCCAGCCCGTCCAGCCTGCTCCTCACAAGATTCAAGGTATCGGCGCCGGCTTCGTTCCGAAGAACTGCGACATCTCCCTCATCGACGAAGTCATCCTGGTCACCAACGAGGATGCTTTCGCCATGGCTCAGGAAGTCTCGATCCGCGAAGGCCTCGCGGTCGGTATCTCCGCGGGTGCTAATATCTGGGCTGCCCTTCAGTTGGCCAAGCGCCCTGAGTACGCTGGCAAGCGAATCGTCACGATCGCCTGCAGCCCGAGCGAGCGCTACCTCTCGACCGCCCTAGCCGAGAAGGTCCGTGCCGAGGTCACCGCACTGACCGCTTCGTAATCCGAAGCCGCAGCTCGTCCCGAAGGCCCGCGTCACCCGATGCGGGCCTTTTTGTTGGGGGCGTTCGCCGTATGGTGAGCGCAAGGGTGGGGGCGGGGCCACGCCACGCCCTAGGGCACGTCGTAGTCGTGCCCCTACCTTCGGCCACCTTTCGGCGGCCGGAGGGCCAGATCTACCTGATGCTTTCGCCTTGAAGCCTTTCCCGAATAAGTGAACATCCGTTCACTCTATGCTGGATATGCGCACATTGCAGGGGTTCGAAGCCCGGCGGCCACTGGCCTTGCCGTTGCTGGAGAGTCGGGCTGCGGCCGGCTTTCCCTCTCCCGCGGATGACCACATGGAGCGGCGGCTCGACCTGAATGAACATTTGGTGCGCAACCCGATCTCGACGTTCTTCCTGCGCGTGGATGGCGACTCGATGTCGGGTGCGGGTATTATGACGGGTGACCTGATCGTCGTCGATAAGGCGGTCGCGCCTCGTCCAGGGACCATTGTCGTCGCCGAAGTCGGCGGTGAGTTCACGGTGAAGCACCTTGAGCGTGACAGCACTGGGGCTTGGCGTCTGCGGGCCGATAGCCCGCGCTGGCCTGGCTGGTCATTGCCTTTCACTCCTGAATGCCGTATCTGGGGAACAGTGGTCGCCGTCGTGCGCCGCTGCTGACGCCATGTTGCGAGCCCTTGCTGATTGTAATAATTTCTATGCCTCTTGCGAGCGTGCCCTCGACCCTTCGCTGATCGGGGTACCCATCGTGGTGCTCTCGAATAATGACGGCTGCGTGGTCGCGCGTTCTTCCGAAGCCAAGGCGTTAGGTATCCCCATGGGGGCGCCCTATTTTGAAGTGCGCCGCACCTGCGAGGCGCATGGCATTCGTATCTTCTCATCAAACTTTGCCGCCTACGGAGAATTCTCCGAGCGGGTGATGGCGGCTCTAGCCGAGCAGGCCCGTGACCTCGAGGTGTATTCCGTCGACGAAGCTTTCCTGGGTTTCCCCGACATGCCAGATGCGGATGCGCTGGCCTTAGGGCTCCGCATTCGGGCCGATGTGCTGCAACGCACCGGTATCCCGATCTCGCTGGGGATGGCTCAGACCAAGGTATTGTGCAAACTGGCTAATGAACGCGCCAAGGGCGAGAAGGCCAGTGGCGGCGTCATCGTGGTGCCGGCGGACCCCGCTGGGCGCACGGCCTTCCTGCGCGGGGTCGAAGCAGAAGATGTCTGGGGCGTCGGGCCAGGCCTGGCCTCCCGCCTTCGCTCACATGGTATTCTTTCCGCAGCGGACCTCGCCGAAGCCGAGCCATCCTTCATCCGACGTATCGCGGGTGTGGTCGGCGAACGCCTCGCCCTCGAACTACGTGGCATCTCTTGTCATGACATCGTCGAGGATGCTGGTCCGAGGAAAAGCGTGTTAGTTTCCCGCTCCTTTGGTCGACCGATTACCGACCCGCACGAACTCGCCGAGGCTATCGCGGCACACGCGGCCCGTGCCGCGGAGAAACTACGCGAAGACGGACTGATCGCCTCGTCGATCGTGGTCTTCATCCGGACTAACCAGCATCGTATCGACCAAGAGCAGTATCGCGGCGATGAACTCGAGCCGCTTGATCCGCCGACTGACGATGCACGCGCCATCTGCGCAGCGGCCTCGCGTGCGCTGGCTCGCATCCGTCGCGATGGCTATATGTATAAGCGGGCAGGGGTGATGCTCCAAGGTTTGACGCCGGCCGACACGGTGCAGCCCTCGTTGCCAGGTATGGGCGGAGAGATTGATCCGACAAAAGATCGTTTGATGAAAGCCGTCGATGCCTTGAATCATAAACTCGGTCGCGATGCGGTGCGTCTCGCCAGTACGGGCTTTGAGCGGGCGTGGAAGGGTAAGTCCGAGCTTCAGTCCGGAGCCTCGCTGACCGACCCCGAGCGTTTACCGAAGGCGAAAGATGGCCCCAAGCCG
>CAIKRN010000157.1 GCA_903829855.1 uncultured Opitutia bacterium | reverse complement strand
TGCTGGCATGAACGGCGTCCTCTTCCCGACCCCGTTTGAATTCAAGAAGTCCGGCAAGTCCGGTCTCGAGATCAGCGAAATCTTCCCGAAGCTCCAGGGCGTCGCGGACGAAATGTGCGTCATCCGCTCCATGCACCAGGACCTCCCTGCGCACGGACCGGCTGCTAAGCTCATGCACACGGGTTCGGCGATTCTCTCCAAGCCTTCGCTCGGCGCCTGGGTCCTTTACGGTCTCGGTACCGAAAGCCAGGATCTTCCTGGTTTCGTCAGCCTCGGTGGCAACAACGACGCTCGTACGTCCGCATTCCTTCCTTCCCTCTATCAGGGTGCGAACACCCAGTTCCGCCCAGGTGCTGCTCCGAACAAGATCATCGCCAATCTGCAGAGCGAATTCACCACGCAGGATGCGCAGCGCAAGCAGCTCGACCTCGTTCGCCAGCTGAACGAACGCCACATGCAGACCGTCCAGAAAGACGAGCAGCTTGAGGCCCGTATCGAGTCCTTCGAACTCGCCTTCCGCATGCAGACGGCTGCGACCGACGCTTTCGACATCTCCAAGGAGTCTGAAAAGACCCGCGAGATGTACGGCAAGACCGACCTCGGCGCTAAGCTCCTCTGCGCTCGCCGTCTCGTCGAGCGCGGCGTCCGCTTCGTCCAGATCGATGCCGGAGGTTGGGATCACCACACGAATCTAAACACCGCTATCAGCCGCACGGCTGGCGCCATCGACGGCCCTGCCGCCGCTCTGATCGCCGACCTTAAGCAGCGCGGCCTCCTCGACCAGACCCTCATCATCTGGGGCGGAGAATTCGGTCGCACGCCGACCACCGCTGGTCGCGTCAACGCCGCTTCCGGTCGTGACCACCATGGTAAGGCTTTCTGTTGCTGGATGGCTGGCGGCGGCGTCAAGGGCGGCATGGCTTACGGCGAAACCGACGAAGTCGGCGCCCAGGTCGCTGCGGACGGCGTCGATGTGCATGACCTGCACGCCACGATCCTTCGCCTCCTCGGCTTCGATCACACCAAGCTCACCTACCGCTACAACGGCCGCGACTTCCGCCTTACCGATAACTTCGGTAAGATCGTCGAGAAGGTCATCGCCTAAGCTTAGGTTGCTCCGAAAGAGAAGGGCGACACCGAGAGGTGTCGCCCTTTTTATTGCCCGAATGCCCGTTGCCAGCCCGAAAGATGTTATTCTAATAGAGGTCTCCCGATGTTCCTCCGGTTTACAATCATTGCCGTGCTCTCCATGGGGTTGGGCTTGATAGTTTTTTCGAGCTTCGAGGGTGCTGCCTCCGGAAGCACGCCCCTACCGCGCCTGGTGCCATCTTCTGCCGCGGCCCCCAAGACGCACGAGGCTTCGCCCCATAGCATTGCGGCGGAATCGGCTCTCGCTGTTCCCCCGATTGCCAATGGGTCCAGGATGCCGATCCATGCGGTCCGCAGCACCGATTTGCTGGGCGATACGCAACTGCGTTATGATAACGGTACGACCGCTACGATTCGTCGTGACCCGCTGGGCGGCACGACCACCCGTTATAGTAATGGCGTCACGGCGACGACCCGCCCCGATGCATTTGGAGGCTCTGACACGCGCTACAGCAATGGCGTGACGGCCACCACGCGCCCCGACCCGCTGGGAGGCTCCACGACTCACTATAGCGACGGGACCCGATCTACGACTCGCCCAGACCCCTTTGGGAATCAGGTGACAACTTATTCTGACGGCAGAGTCGAGACCGTACGCCCTGATCCCTTTGCTTCGCCGACACGGAATGAGCGGAAATGATGGTGCAGTCGTAATAGGACACTTGAAATCGGACGGCAGGCTTTCAGTCTCCGCCCTCTACCCCCATGAAGCGTCATCTCCATCTCTGGGCCGCCCTCGCTGCGCTGGTCCTCGCTCTCCCGGCTGTCGCCGCGGAGGCTTTCACCTCCGGCCCCGGCTGGCTTGAATTCCCTGCCGGTAAGGGATCGGGCGCCGGTAAGCATGTCGTGCTGCTCGCGGGCGACGAAGAGTATCGCTCCGAGGAGTCGATGCCGATGCTTGCGCGCATCCTGTCCGAGCGCCACGGCTTCAAGTGCACCGTGCTCTTTTCACATGACGATGGCGTGATTAATCCGAACAACGGCGCTTCCCTTGGTAAGCCTGAAGCCCTCGACACCGCCGACGCCCTAGTGCTTGGCCTCCGTTTCCGTAAGTGGAATGAAGCTGCCCTCGCGAAGTTCGATGCCGCAGTGAAACGCGGGGTGCCTATCATCGCGACTCGCACCAGCACGCACGCCTTTGCCGGCATCCCTAAGGATAGCGCTTTCGCCGCCTATAATTGGAATGCTAAAGGCGGCTTCGGTCGGAACGTCCTCGGCGAGACTTGGATC
>CAIKRN010000156.1 GCA_903829855.1 uncultured Opitutia bacterium | reverse complement strand
GGGCTGACTCCCGGAGACCGGATCATCTTGGACAACCTGCAGAAGGTGCGTGCTGGACAGCCCGTCACGCCGCGTCCGGTCGCCCCTTCCGCCAAGTAACACCCCGATGTCCTGGGAATTTTTTGTCCGCCGACCTATCTTCGCCACCGTCCTTTCGTTGGTGATCGTGCTCGCTGGCGCAAATGCGTTTCGTTCTTTGCCGATCGCGCAATATCCCAACATCGCTCCGCCGGTGGCGACGGTGACCGTCACCTATCTCGGTGCCTCCGCCGATACGCTCATCAAGACCGTGGCGGCCCCCATCGAGCAGCAGATTAACGGCACTCAGCATCTGCTGTACTATTCCTCGACAGCTTCCGCCTCGGGTATTCTGACAATCTTGGTGACCTTCGAGCCCGGCGCTGACCCTGATCAGTGTATCATCGATTTAAGTAATCGCGTACAGATTGCTTTGCCTCGGTTGCCGGAGGAAGTCCGCCGGACGGGTGTGGTCGTGAAGCGCCGTTCCAGCGACATCTTACTGACCATGACGTTGAGTTCCCATGATGGGAGCCGTGACTCTATTTTTCTCAGTAATTACGCCTCGGTTTACGTCTTAGAGGAGATGCAGCGACTCCCGGGCGTGGGCGACGCCAGTTTGCTGGGCGCCCGTGATTACTCGATGCGCGTGTGGCTTGAGCCCGATAAAATGGCCCGCCTCGGCGTGACCGTCGGCGATATCTCGCAGGCGATTCGCGTCACGAATAATCAGTATGCGGCCGGCCGGTTGGGCCAGGAGCCGACGCCTAAAGGACAGATGTTGTCGGTGCCGATCGTGACCGAGGGTCGCCTCAGCACCGCTGAGCAGTTCGGAGATATCGTGATCCGTTCCGGTGGCGCGCAGGGCAGCCTGCGTTTGCGCGACGTGGCCCGGCTCGAGTTGGCGGCGGAGAGTTATGAGCAGGAAGTGAAACTCAACACCAAGAACGCGGTCGCGCTGCGTGTTTACCTCGCGCCCGGGGCCAATGCCTTGGGGGTTGCCGATGCCGTCAAAGCGAAACTAGCCGAGTTGTCGCAGCGCTTCCCGTCCGGAGTTAATTACGATATCCCTTTCGACACCACGGAGTTCGTGACGGCCTCCATCCGGGAGGTCACCCACACGCTTTTCGAAGCGGCGGCCCTCGTTGTCCTGGTGGTCTTCGTCTTCCTCGGCAGCTGGCGCGCCACCTTGATTCCGATGATTTCGGTACCCGTGGCGTTGATCGGATCGTTCGCTGGTCTGTGGCTCTTTGGCTTCGGGCTCAATATCGTGACCCTCTTCGCGATGGTGATCTCCATCGGCATTGTCGTGGATGACGCCATCGTGATGATTGAGAACGTCGAGCGACTGATGCACGAGAAAGGCATGTCGCCTTTTGATGCGGCCATCGCCTCCGTCCGCGAAGTCGGCGGCGCAATCGTCGCCATTGTGCTCGTGCTCGTCTCCGTTTTCCTGCCGGTCGCCTTCCTGGGCGGCATCGCGGGCGCGCTGTACCGCCAGTTCGCCGTGACTGTCGCCGTCGCGGTCGTTATCTCCGGTTTCGTCGCCTTGACGCTCACTCCGGCGCTTTGTGCGTTGATTCTCCGCCCTCGAGATGTCGATGCCATCGAAGGCAATCGTTTCCTCCGGTTGTTTGAGAGAGGTTTCCGCCACGTGGCAGGCTGGCATGGTCGCACCGTCCGCTGGCTCATTGCTCATCCTAAGTCTGCCTTCGGTTTTTTTGCCGCCATCCTCGCCATCAATGCGGTACTGTTGATCGTTGTCCCGCGCGGTTTCATCCCGGCGGAGGATCAAGGTTATCTTTTCGGGATCATTTCCCTGCCCGATGGCGCCAGTGGCACGCGCACCAAGTTGTACATGGATCAGATCACCCCGGTGCTGAAAGCTACGCCGGCTGATAAGCCATTGGTGCGTGACGCCTTGGCGGTCAGCGGCTTCGACCGCATCGGGGGCGGGGAAAAGGCTAATGCTGGCACGATTTTCCTCCCGCTCATCGACTGGAAGGATCGCGCGCTCAATGCTGACGAGAGCGCGAAGCAGCTTATTGCGGCGGCGGCGAAATTCCCCGGTGGAAACTTCGTCGCCGTCAGCCCTCCGCCCATCCGTGGTATCGGTACCGCCGGCGGCTTTGAATTCTACCTGCAGGCGCGCCGGGACGACGACCCGATTAAACTCGGCAAGGAACTCGATAAACTTGTCGCTGCCTTGAAAGCCCGGAAAGAATTTTCGCGTATCAATACCTTCTTTCGGGTGACGACGCCTCAGTATGCGACCGAGATTGATGCGGCGCGGGTGTCGGCGATGGGTGTCGCCTTGAGCGATGTCTATGAGGCGTTGCAAGCCACGGTCGGGGCTTCGTATGTCAATGATTTCACTCTGAACGGCCGCCCCTATCGCGTGATGATGCAGTCCGAGCCTTCCGAGCGCATGTCGCTCAAGGATGTGGGCCGCGTGCACGTGCGCGCCCGGGATGGCACGATGGTGCCGCTGACTTCGCTCGTGCAGATTCGTGACAGCTTCGGGCCCGATCAGATTGATCGCTACCAAGGCTTCGTCTCCGCCTTGGTCTTGGGTGATCCTGTTTCCGGGGTGAGTTCCGGTCAGGCGATTAAGATCGTCGACGAGGTGGCGGCGCAGGTTCTCTCCGACGGTTATGAACTCAGCTGGACGGCTCAAGCGTTGCAGGAGAAGCGGTCCGCGACCTCGGCGGTGCCGGCTTTCTCGATGGCGCTGCTGATGGTATTCCTGATTTTGGCGGCGCTGTACGAGAAGTGGTCGCTCCCGGTGGGCGTCATTCTGACGGTGCCGTTTGCGCTCCTCGGGGCGTTGATCGCT
>CAIKRN010000155.1 GCA_903829855.1 uncultured Opitutia bacterium | reverse complement strand
TCATCCCCACGGGTAACCCTCTCTGATGTACCGAGGCAGGCTTGCACCGACCCCTACGGGCTTCCTGCACCTCGGACACGCGCGCACCTTCGCTTTAGCGGCTAAACGCGCCCAGGAAGCCAGCGGAACGTTACTCTACCGTACCGAAGATCTGGATGCCAGCCGCTGTCGGCCCGAATTCGTCGCCGCGGCGATCGAAGACCTCCGCTGGCTCGGCCTGAAGTGGACGGAAGGTCCTGACGTCGGCGGCCCACACGCCCCCTACGTCCAATCGCAGCGTCTGCCATGGTTTCACGCGGTCTGGCAGCAACTCCAAGCCGCGGGTGCCGTCTACCCATGCGACAAGTCCCGCCAGGATGTCGAACGAAGCCTCACCGCCCCGCACTCCGAGGATGATGCTGAGCCCATCTTTCCGCCCGCGCTCCGCCCCGCCACCGATGCGGGGCGAGGTGCCCGTGAACCTGGTCTGAGCAACTGGCGCTTCCGCGTTCCAGACGGCGAAGCGATCGCTTTCGACGATGCGTTGCAAGGCCCCCAGTCATTCGTCGCCGGGCGAGATTTCGGCGATTTTCTCATTTGGCGGAAGGATGGTTTCCCCTCCTATGAATTGGCTGTCGTCGCCGACGACCATGCCATGGGCATCACGGAAGTCGTCCGTGGCAGCGATTTACTCATTTCCACCGCTCGACAACTACTGATCTATCGAGCGCTCGGCTGGACGCCTCCGACGTGGGCCCATGCCACTCTCGTCCTCGATGCTGCGGGGAAACGAATGGCTAAGCGCAGCGCTGGGCTTTCGATTCGGGAATTCCGAGCAAAAGGTAAAACCGCCGTGGAAGTACTCCAGGCTCCGATCAGCGAGCTGCTGTCCTGACCACTAAAGTCGTAAAATCACTCCTCAAACTTGCTCGCATGATGGGCTCTGACTTCAGGTAGCCACGACGGAGGTAAGCCATTGCCCGGGATCGAACTATCCGCGCGACGTTTCAAACCGAAAAGGTGACGATTCAGGAATTCCACCGAGCCCCAGAAGTTAATGGTATCAAGGATCGGGTTCACGAGGTTTGTGACCGGACAATAACGCACCTCCTTGGGATTCGTGTGATGAATCGCGTGGTGGGCGGGTGATTGGAAGACCTTAATATCCTGAAAGAAACTGATGATAAGGCCATTTTCCGTCCGCGTACGATGTGCCCACTTGTGTACCTGGTTAGCATTCGTGCCCATGACGGCAAAGAGCCAGACATGCCAGGTCAAGTGCCCAGTCAACTTCATGGTGATCACCAGCAGGGACATCAGTAGCAAGAGATCCCACGAGCTATGCCACCAACTATGGCGAGCCATGTACCTTGGAAGGTGATGGTGAATCATGTTGGGCTTACCCAAAAGGAGCCCGACCAGCGGCGTATCATCCCGAATATAGGCATCTTCCGCCCAGTGAACGATGCCGGCGATGAAATCCGCCAACATGATGGTCAGGATGGCTTCGATTAATAGGGTAAGAAAATGGGGCATGGGGAAGGGGTGATCTTCCCTCGGGACGCATGCAGACAGACAAACGGTTTATTTTAAAGACTTAAAATAAAACGCCATTAGAGGGGGCGGCCAACCGTTGGCCTAAGCCGCCTTGGGGCGGAGGCTTAGGCGCCTTTCTTCGGGTCAGCGGGGGCCTTCGGCGCCGCATTAGCCGGAGCAATCTTGGAACGTAAAACATTAATGTTTTTCGTCATCATCTCATCCCCTTCCGCTAACTTCTGAGCTTCATCCAGAAACTTGAGCGCCTGCGCTTTTGCGGCTGGGTCTACCTGGAGTTGAAGGCGGGCTTTATTGAAAAATAGCAGGGCACGACGGTCACTCGGGGCATCAGCAAAGATTTCCTCCAGGGCGGCGTCAGCGGCCTTGAAATCCTTGGCGGTAATGGCCGCGGTGATCTTCGCATTCAGCTCCCGATTCTTGGCGGAACGCGTGGCGTTCTTTTTCAATTCATCATTCAGGGAAGCCCGCCCCTCAGGCGTGTTCTTAAACGCGGCTAACTTGCTGAGATAAGCCTTGGCCGAGTCGCCGCCAAAACCGACGGTCTTACCGAAGACGTCGCCACTCTTGGCGTCGATTAGCAAGACGGTGGGGAAGCCGGTGATGCCAAATTGCTGCTGCAGTTCGCGATTCTTGGCCTTCAGCTCCGGGGGTTGCGGAGTGGTGCGAGGGTAATCCAATTCAACGAGCACATACTTAGAAGCTTCCGCGGCAAATTCCGCAGACATGAAGACATTCTTGTGCAGCGCCTTACAGGGAGGACACCAGTCACTGCCGGTAAAATCCACGAGCACGGGCTTACCCTCTTTAACGCCCTGGGCTTTGGCGGCGTCGAGATCGGTCAGCCACTCGGGAGCCGCCAGTGCGGAAAGGGCGAGGAGGCAGGGGATGAGACGAAGGAGTAGTTTCATGGAGTAAGCGTAGAGATTTAAATTAAGCCGCCTTCGCCGGGTTCGGCTTGGGGGTCTTGGTGTCGGGAGCGGGCGCTTCAGCCGCAGGCTTAAATGCCTCGATTTTTTCGAGGTAAGCCTTGGGGCCAGACTTCGGGGTATAACCAGTCTGACGGCCAAGTTCTTCACCGGTGGAACTTAGGATCATCACCGTGGGGAAACCTTTGACCTCGAATTTATCTTTCACTGCGGCATTCTTGACTTTCTTCGCGGCGGGCAGTGGTTTGGCGTGTGGAAAGTCGAGTTCAACCAAGACAAAGTCTTTGGCGAACTTCTCGAACTCAGGCTTTTCAAAAACCTCCTTATGTAACGCCATGCAATAGCCGCACCAATCACTACCAGTAAAGTCGACTAGGATCGCTTTCTTATCCTTGGCCGCAACCTTCTTGGCTTCATCAAGGTCGGTGAGCCAAGTCACCTTGGCGGAAGCACTTAAAGTGGTCAGGAGAACCCCTAGGAGCAGTAGTTTTTTCATAATAGGTTATTTCTTGGGTTTGTCATCCGCCTGAGCGGCGATGACTTGGGCCCGGAACTTTTTCAAATCATCCAGACCAGACCAATCTCCCGCCGAGGCAATCACTTCATCGATCGCCTTTAAAACGGCCGCATGGTCGCCTGGCTTGCAAGCTTGCGCCGTGCCGATGCGCGCCCCGGCCTCCAAGGTGGCGCGGGCGCCCCCCTTGAGATCCTTATCCTTGATGAACTGAGTAATGGCGGCATTGGCCGCCGATAGGTCTTTCTTGGTCAACAAAGGTTCGAGGATTTTCTCAAGTTCCTCGCCGAGAACACGGGCACGGGCATCATCCGCTTTGTTCTGCATGAAAGCCTTCCGTCCTTCCGGCGTGTTAGCCTTGGAGAGGTCATCGAGGTGTTGGAGATACTTCGCGGGACCACCGGCTTGGTAACCCGTCTGCGCAAAAGGTTCACCTTGAGCATCGAGGAGCATGATGGTCGGGAAGCCCTCGACGTTAAACTTCTTGGCGAGTTCTTCGTTCTTGGCCTTGGCCTCCGGGGCCAGCTTCTTTTTCTGTGGAAAATCCAGTTCCACGAGGACGAACTTCTTGGAGGCCACGGCGAACTCGGGCTGATCAAAGACTTCTTTTTTGAGACGGATACACCAGCTGCACCAGTCGCTGCCGGTGAAGTCGACTAGGATAGCCTTCTTCTCGGCGAGGGCGACCTTCTTGGCTTCATCCAAGTCAGTCAGCCAACCATCGGCGGCGGTAAGTGAGACGACGCTCAAACAAAGGGCGACGACGGCGAGGAAACGGCGGGGCATGACTCAAGGAAACAATCGAGCCGAAACGAGGCAACCCGCAATCAGCCAACCCTGCGTTGCAAATAGGCAGGATATTGCTCACTTAAGCCCTATGGCTGGCACGCGTATCCTTCTCGTCGACAACGGTTCCTACGAACCAGCGGCTACTTTGGCCCTGCGCGGATTAGCCCAGAAAGTCAGCAAACTGCTCTGCCTGGAGGTCAGGCCCGTCTCGACGATGCACTCGACCAAGATCGACCCTGCCCTGCTCGGCGGCATACCCGCGGTCATCTTCGAGGGAGCCGTCCAGCAGGCCAAGGCCGACGGTATCGACGAGCTCGTCGTGCTCCCGCTCTTTATCGGACCCAGCCGTGCGATCACAGAATACCTCCCCAAGGTCTTCGCCGACGCCCAGCCGGGCGCGATGAGACTCAGCATCCGTGATCCGCTCTTCGGACCGGAACTTCAGAGCATGCTGATTGACAACCTGAAGTCGACCGGTTGGATCAAGGGCAGCGGCACGGTCTTCCTTTGCGACCACGGTTCACCCATCCAAGAGGTGACAAGGTGTCGCAATATGCTGGCGATCTCTGTCCGTAATCAACTCGAGCTTAAAGACGATGAGCTGATTGCCTGCTCAATGGAACGCCGCGAGGGGGCGGAATATGACTTCAATGAGCCGCTGCTCGAAGACGCGCTGCAACAGGCAAAGGGCGCGGCCGTCATCCTGATGCTCTTCCTGCTACCCGGTCGTCATGCCGGAGCCGATGGCGACGTGGCCACGATCGCGAAGGATTCCGCACCAGAGGGACTTAAATGGAAAGTCAGCCCACTGCTCGGCACGCACCCCGCGCTACCCGGGTTGCTGTTGATTCGCCACTCCGTCACCCCATCTTTTAAAGCAGCGAAGAACGTCATCATAGGTGCTATTCTTCTGACTGGATTCCTGCCGGTCTTGATCGCAGCCCTCTCTCCGCACGGCATGGACTTAACCAAACAACTCATCATCTGGTTCTGCGGAGTGGCTGCGATCTTCTCCTTCGTTTTTTTATACTTCCGGACGAAGTTCTGGAACAAGCGCTAAACTCAGGCAAACGCCGCGATACGGCCCATCAGGCCGGCATGACGAGGCGGAGCCACCACGGCGCCGACCACCGCGATGAGCGGCGTGGGCAGCGTGGCGACGTCGATCTTGCCTGAAGCTAACTCCGTCAGCGTCGTGAGTACATCCGAGGAACCGTCCTGCGAGACTTTGGAGAGAAGACGAATCGGCAGATCGGCTTGAGCGCCGGCGGCGATAAGTTTGACGGCGACTGACGGCAGCGCCTTCGCACCCATGTAAAGGCAAAGCGTGGCGCCGGTCTCGACGTGCGCTTTCCAATTCTGGTCCGTACCATCCGCGCAGTGACCCGTAAGAAAAGTGACCGAAGCTGCCTTACCGCGATGGGTCAATGGGAACGCCGCATCAGCGCCCGCAGCGGTCGCAGCAGTGACACCCGGCACGACTTCGAAAGGAATACCGTGTGCCGCGAGGTGATCCATCTCTTCACCCAGACGACCAAAGATGCCGGGGTCGCCCCCCTTAAGCCGCACCACGAGACCACCCTGCTTCGTTTCGTGAACAAGGATGGCATTGATCTCATCCTGCGTGGAAGAATGCACGCCACAGCGCTTGCCGACCGGGACAATCTTAGTCGTGGCTGGAATCTCCTCTAAAAGGGCATCCCCAGGGAGGGAGTCATGGATGACTACATCCGCCTGCTTCAGCAGACGCAGTCCCCTCACGGTGATCAGGTCGGGGGCTCCCGGTCCTGCACCCACGAAGGCCACCCGGCCGATGTCGCAGTTTACCATTTCTTTAAACTTGACCGCTATTTATGTAATCATTACTAATTTTATCAAGTATTAAATAACCCATGGACACTCCCTCAGGTAAGCCCCTCTCCAAGAACGAACTACTTAAGGCCGATAAACCCGATCTTTCGGGAAATATCCGCGAAACCTTGGCCAACGCTGAAGCCGATCGCTTCAGCGGCGACGATGAGCAGTTCATCAAGTTCCACGGCATCTACCAGCAGGATGATCGCGATAAGCGCAAAACAGGCAAGGAGTACTCCGTGATGGTGCGCACCCGCCAGACGGGCGGCATCGTCCCAGCCGCTCAATACCTCGTTTACGACGAGCTCTCCGGACGCTTCGCCAACGGCACCCTCCGCATCACCTCTCGCCAGACCTTCCAGTTCCACGGCGTGCTCCAGAAAGGCATCGGCTCGCTCATTAAATCGATCAACGAAGCCCTCTCCTCCACCCTGGCTACTTGCGGCGATGTTAACCGCAACGTCACCGCTCCTTCTAATCCGCCCGTCGATACGATTGCCGTGCAGGTCGATGAAGATGCCTTCGCCATTACGCGCGCCCTCCTCCCTCGTACCACCGCTTACCATTCCATCTGGGTCGATGGCGTGCAAGTCGACCTCGGTCTTGGTGACAAAATCGCCAAGGCTCGCGCCGCCGTTGATCAGGCCAATCCGTACATGCCCCCGCCCGCCGATACCGATGATTCCGGTGCCCCGGTAGATCACCTTTACGGCAAGACCTACCTGCCTCGTAAATTCAAGACCGGCTTCGCGATTCCTCCGAACAACGACACGGACATCTTCACGAATGACATGGGCTACGTGGCCATCATCGAAAACGGCAAGTTGATCGGCTATAATCTGCTCGTCGGTGGCGGCCTCGGCACCTCCCACGGCAACAAGGCGACCTACCCTCGCTTAGCTGACGTAATTGGCTTCATCACCCGCGAACAAGTCGTCAGCGTCGGCGCTGCCGTCGTCGCCATCCACCGCGATTGGGGTGACCGCACGGATCGCAAGCACGCCCGTATCAAGTATGTCTTACAGGAAAAAGGCGTGGAATGGTTCCGCCATGAACTCGCCCAGCGCATCGGCGGCCCGCTCCCGGCGCCGAAGGCCTTCCTCTTCCGCGGCCAAGGCGACGCCTTCGGCTGGTTCAAGCAGCTCGACGGGAATTGGTTCTTGGGCCTCTTCATCGAGACCGGCCGCGTCAAGGATGCCGGCGACTACAAACTGAAGACCGCCCTGCGCGTTATCGCGGAGAAATACGCTCCAACCTTCCGCCTCACCGCCACCCAGAACTTGATTCTATCCGACGTCAAAGACTCCGACAAAGCAGCCGTCGAGAAAATCCTGCATGACCACGGCTGCTCCATCGTCTTCAACCCTGGCCTAATTAAGGGTCGTGGGATGGCCTGCCCCGCTCTCCCAACCTGCGGACTGGCTCTCGCCGAGTCCGAACGCGTCTTCCCGAAGTTCCTCGAGAAGCTGGAAGAAGGTCAGGCCGCGGCAGGCATTGCCGGCGAAGAACTCGTCGTCCGCATGACTGGCTGCCCCAACGGTTGCGCCCGTCCTTATAACGCCGAAATCGGCCTCGTGGGCAAAGCGCCCGGCAAGTATAACATCATGCTCGGCGGTAACCGCGAAGGCACGCGCTTGGCTCGTCTTTGGAAGGAATCTGCGCTCGCTGACGAAATCCCAGTACTCATCGGCGAACTCTTTAAGCAGTACGCCAAAGAACGTAAAGCCGGTCAGGCCTTCGGCGATTGGGTCGACCAGGCCGCGGTCTGGCCTGCCGCTCCTGCCGCCTAAGTCAGTCGATGGCCGAACTCGATCCAGCCCGCATTCCGGAACTCGACGCCCGTCTTTCGACGCTGGCGCCCGTGGATCGTCTGCGCTGGGCCTACGAGAGCTTCGGGGCCCGCGCGGGTATCGGCACGAGTTTTCAGCCCGCCGGCATCGTCATCCTGCACCTCGCCAAGACCGCAGGCCTTCCTCTTCAGGCTTTCACGCTCAACACTGGCCTGCTCTTCCCCGAGACCCTTGAATTCAAGGCCAAGCTCGAAGCCCACCTTGGTATCCGGGTTGAGGAAGTACTCCCTGCGCAGACGGTTGAACAACAGGCTATCGCCCATGGCCCCGAACTCTGGAAGCGTGATCCAGAAAAGTGCTGCGAACTGCGTAAGGTGGATTCGCTTGGTAAGAAACTCTTCGACCTCGATCTGTGGATCACCGGCATGCGTCGCGATCAAAGCGCCGAGCGTTCCGCGACGCCATTACTCTCGCTCGCCGCCCGTCCGGATAATTCTGACGTCTGGAAACTCAACCCGCTCGTCGACTGGAGTCGCGATCAAGTCTGGGCTTACCTCAAGGAATACGGCTTGCCGCATAACCTCCTGCACGATCGCGGGTACCGCTCCATCGGCTGCTACCCATGCACGCTGCCCACTTCTGGTGGCGATGAGCGCGGCGGACGCTGGCCTGGCTTCGATAAGAAAGAATGCGGCCTCCATACGCGCACTAAGAAGTAACCCATACACTTCCAGCCCTCTGATCCTCCCTTTCAAACCTCCTGTCCTCTAAGTCACAATGTCCCGCAACGCTCAAAACGACCACCTCACGCGCCTCGAACAGACGTCCATTCACGTCTTCCGCGAAGCCTTCGCGAACTTCCGCTCGGTCTGCATGCCCTGGTCCATGGGCAAGGACTCCAACGTCCTCATCTGGCTCGCCCGTAAAGCATTTTGCGGTAAGATTCCCTTCCCGCTCCTGCACATCGATACGACCTATGAATTCCCGGAGATGTACGAGTTCCGTGAAAAGGCTAAGGTCATCCATGGCATCGACCTAATCGTTCGCGTCAATGAAGACGCCATCCGTCGCGGTATCGGCTATTCGACCCATGACCCGGTGACCGTTACCCACGAGCTCAAGACCGTCCCGTTCAAGGCTGCGATCGATGAGTTCAAATGGGATGCACTCGTCACCGGTATCCGCCGCGACGAAGACCCGACCCGGGCCAAGGAGCGCTGGTTCTCGCCTCGCTCCGCCGAAGGGAATTGGGATTACAAGGATCAGCCGCCGGAATTCTGGGGCCAGTTCGCCAGCACCGCACCCGAAGGCGGACACGTCCGCGTCCAGCCCCTCCTTGAATGGACCGAACTCGACATCTGGGAGTACATCCGCCGCGAGA
Source organism: uncultured Opitutia bacterium (assembly GCA_903829855.1). GTDB lineage: Bacteria > Verrucomicrobiota > Verrucomicrobiia > Opitutales > UBA953 > UBA953. Next base: position 6,954 of record CAIKRN010000155.1, on the reverse strand, counting down.
ACATTCCGAACCCCACCCTTTACTTCGCTCGTAACGGCAAGCGTTTCCGTTCCCTCGGTTGCCACCCGATCACGCACCCGGTCGATAGCCCGGCCAGCAATATCGATGAAGTCATTGAAGAACTGAAGCTCACCAAGACCAGCGAACGTGCCGGCCGAGCCCAGGACCACGTCGGCCGTAATTCGATGCAGGAACTCCGCGCCAAGGGCTTCATGTGAGCCGTCTGCCCAAACTAATCACCCTCTAACCTATTTTCCTCCAAGTGAGCACCTCCCTTCCCTCCGTCGAAGACCATCGCAAGATGCACGTCGTCGTCGTCGGTCACGTCGACCACGGTAAATCCACCTTCGTCGGCCGTCTCCTCAATGACACTGACTCCCTGCCCAACGGCAAGATTGAGCAGGTCCGTAAGAACTGTGCCATCGAAGGCATGGAATTTGAGTACGCCTTCCTGCTTGATGCCCTCATTGAAGAGCAGGAGCAGAACATCACAATCGACACGACGCGTATCTTCTTCCGTACCAAGAAGCGGGCTTACGCAATCATCGACGCCCCGGGCCACAAGGAGTTCCTCAAGAACATGGTGACCGGTGCCGCCAGCGCCTCCGCTGCCCTTTTACTCATCGACGCTAAAGAAGGCGTCATGGACCAGTCCCGTCGCCACGCGTTCTTACTCTCCCTCCTGGGCGTAAAGCAGCTCGTCGTTCTGGTGAACAAGATGGACCTCGTCGATCACTCGGAATCCACCTACCAGAAAATTGTCGTCGAATACTCAGCCTTCCTGAAGACCCTAGGCCTTAACGCCGTTCACTTTATTCCGATTGCCGCCAAGCATGGCGAAAACGTCGTCGAGCGCGCAGCCAAGATGCCTTGGTGGAAAGGCCCGACGGTCACGGAAGCCCTCGATAACTTCGCCCACGAGGATGACCTCACGGGCTTGCCCCTGCGCCTGCCGGTCTCCGACATCTACCGTTTCGACCATCGCCGCATTATCGCTGGTCGCGTCGAAGCGGGCGCTATCCGTCCGGGCGACGAGCTCATCTTCCAGCCAGGTGGACGTCGCAGCACCGTTCGCACGTTTGAAGATTGGCCAGGGCCTGAATCCCGTTCGGTGGTCGGCACAGGCGGCTCCGCCAGCGTCACCCTCTCCGAGCAGATTTTCGTCGAACGTGGTCAAGTGGCTGCGCATCCGAACAACCAGCCCCGTGTTGGCCGCGAATTCCGCGCTCGCATCTTCTGGTTGGGCAAGGAGCCCCTCGTCCCAAATAAATCGTATCGGCTCCGCTTGCTAACTCAGAACGTCGAAGCCGTGATCGCGAAGATTGAAAAGATCACCGACGCCTCGACCCTGGAATCGAAAGAAGGCTCCAGCGTCCCTCGCGACTCCATCTGCGAAGTCATCGTCCGCGCCACCCGCAACATCGCCTTCGATCTGCACAGCGAGTGCCCAATTACGGGTCGCTTCGCCCTCGAAGAAGGCGGACGCATCCATGGCGGCGGCATCATCCTCGACGCCGTCACCCAATCATCCGCACCTTCCGGCAAGGTCACCGCTACCGAGCGCAATGCTCGAGCTGGGCACCCACCGGCCGTGATTTGGTTCACCGGCCTTTCGGGCTCGGGCAAATCCACCATCGCGGAAGCGGTCGAACGTCGCCTGTTCGATGCCTCTCGCAATGTCATCCGCGTGGATGGCGACGATTTGCGTGTTTCGCTGAATCGCGACCTCGGCTTCTCGGCGGCGGATCGCTCCGAAAGCGTCCGCCGGGCCTCCGCCGTCGCCGGCCTCTTTGCCGGCACGGGTCACATCACCCTCGTCACCCTCATCGCCCCGCTGGCGGCCGACCGCGCCAAAGCGCGTGCTGCCTTGGCCAACCACGCTTTCATCGAAGTCTTCGTGGATGCTCCGCTCGATGTTTGCGAATCCCGCGACGTCAAAGGGCTCTACGCCAAGGCCCGTCGGGGTGAAATTGCTGAATTCACGGGTATCTCCTCACCTTACGAAGCACCTGAATCCCCCGAGGTGCATATCAAAACTGACAAGACCTCGACCGAAGAAGCCGTCGATCTGGTCCTCGGAGCTATTGATAAGGTCCTGCAGGGTAAGTGTGAAGACTGGGAAGTTTAAGCGAACCGAAGCTACACAGGGCAAGAGACAGGGCTAGGGCTAGGAAACTAGTCCTAGCCCTGTGTTTTTGTTACGGCAGGCCCCTCAAAGGCGTCGGGGTCCATTGACTAGCCCACGCAGCCAGATAGCGTCCCAGCAATGAAGTTACTCCATATTGACGCCTCCCCTCGCACGGTGCGGTCCGTCACGCGTAAACTTTCCGCAACTTTCATCGGGGCAATGCGAGAGAAACATCCTGGCCTGCATGTCATTCACCGAGACGTCGGGCACCACCCGCCCGCCTTTATTTCCGACGCCTGGGTGGGCGCTGCTTACGCCGCCGCTGACCATGACGATCCAGCCATGAAAGGCATCCTCCATCATTCAGATGAGCTGACCGCTGAGCTCCTGGCCTGCGACACCCTCGTCATCGCCTCGCCGATGCATAACTTCACCGTCTCGGCCTCGCTCAAGGCTTGGATCGATCAAATCGTCCGGACAGATATGACGTTTAAACTGACCGAAGACGGGGTCGTCCCGCTCGCGAAGGGCAAGAAAGCGCTCATCGTCACTTCCCGCGGCGGCTTTGTCGCCGGTACGGATTACGACTTCCAAGAGCCTTATCTTCGCAAGATCCTCGGCTTTATCGGCATCACCGATATCACCTTCGTACACGCTGAGGGCGTGAACAGCGGCGACAAAGAAAGAGCCGAGGCCATCACCGTAGCCTCGGCGAAGCTCATTGAGTTGGCCAAGAGTTGGTAAGGTAGGGACAGCACCACGTGCTGTCCTTGTTCGTTTCGGGAATGCGTCACGACATAGAGGGTATTAGGACAGCACGTGGTGCTGTCCCTACCTCAAGCCCTCGGCGCTACCTTTAATCAGGCGTACTTCAACTCGACCTTCTTGCCCGTCTTGATCGATTCGTAGATACCGCCGATAATGACCATGTCGCGTCGGCCGAGTTCGCCCGTGACGACGAGGGGTTGATTATCGCGGAAGGCTGCGGCCACGCCGTCCATGTGGCGCTGCTGTTGACGGAAGACTCCGTAGTCGAGGCGGCCCTTGGCCGAGGTAGAGATGTTCAGCTTACGGTAGCTAAAGACCGGGCTAACGCCCTTGTACCAGCCCTTGGCGGCCTCGGCGTAGAACTCAGAACGGTTGGCGTTATAGCCCGTCCAGATGTCGGCGACCGCCCCGTTGGCGAACTCGAGTTTGATTTCCATGGACTCTTCCACCTCGGTGAAGAATTCCGGACGCGTCTTGGGGAGTTCCTTGGCGGTGACGGCCACGGGGTTGGCATCGGCCGCCATGCAACAACCGTGAATCGAGTAGATGCCCATATCCATGAGGGCTCCGCCACCGGCGAGTTTCTTTTCAATCCGCCAAACTTTACGTCCTAAAGTGAAACCGTTCGCACTCGTCATCTTCATGAACGGACCGAACTCCTGGGATTTAGCCAGACGAACGAGCTCCTGGTGGTAAGGATCGTAGTGAAGGCGATAGCCGATCGCTAGGCGCTTGCCGGCCTTTTTGCCCGCGGCAATCATCGCATCGCAATCGTCGACCGAAGTGGCCATCGGCTTCTCGCAAATGACATGTTTACCCGCGCCGAAGGCCGCGATGACATTTTGAGCGTGGATGCCAGGAGGCGTCACCACGTAGACAATATCAATCGCTGGATTGGCGGCGACCTTGTCCCACTGGTCATAAGCATAGATATTAGCTTCATCGAAGCCATGGAGCTTCGCCAACTTTACGCCTTTGGCATGCGTGCCCGTGATCGCGGCGACGAGTTTGACGTTCTTAGTCTCCAGTAGGGCGGGAGCGAGTTCACCGTTGGAGTAACCTCCCAGCCCGCACAGTGCCAAGCCGAGGGGTTTACCGCTGGCCTCCGCTGCGCGTAGTGCCGGGGCGAGGGCGTAACCAGCGGCTAAGCCGCCAATGGTACCGAGGAAGGAACGACGAGTAGGGCTCATGGGGGTATGGCTTTTCTACTCCTCCCTGCCCGCCCCGCAAGCGCAAGGTAGGGGCAGCACCGCGTGCTGCCCTAGCCTGCCTTACGCTTAGTCACCCTATTCGGTACAACCTAGACCTCCTCGACATGCTCCAGCATCCATGCAGCCCGCCGACGAACGCCGTCATCCTCAGATTTCAAGAGCTTGGAAAGGGCAGACGCCAACTCCCCGGACGCCAACTTGGCAGCCAGCTGGCAATACTGCCTGAACTCGACGCCCGACGCCTTACCGATGACTTCGAGCAACACTGTGCGAAGACGCTGCTTATGCTTAGCACTTAGGTCGGCTCGTTTCAGTCGACGCAGCAATTGGGCCTTATCGTACCCTGAGCGAAAGTATCGAGGATTCACCTCCAGGAAAGTGATCGCGCTCTCGCGCCATTCGCCATCAACCTCTTCGACCTCCTTCAGCTTATCCGGCCAGATCATGAAGATCCGGTAGATGCCGACATGCTCGGCTCCCGGCACATACCTGTTCCGATAATGAGCCGGGCCCTCCGCCTTCATGACTTGCTCCAACTTAGTGATATCTTTGGCGGAGATGCTCATGGTCACTTCTCCCCTTTGAGGTAAGCCAACAGGTCAGCGATTTGCTGCTTGGTAAGGCTGGCTTCAAGTCCGGTGGGCATCAAGGAATTGGGTAGAGCTTCGAGTTTCGCGAGGTCGGCGCGCAGGATGGTGACCTCGGTAGCCAGGGGGCCGCGGAGGGTAATGGAGGTAGGTGTATCCCCGATCAGGATACCGCTGAGGACGCGTCCGTCCTTGGCCTCGGCGAGGTAGGCCGTGAACGCCGGGGCAATTTCGGCGTCAGGATTCACGATATGGAACAGAATGTTCTCCTTAGTCTGACGACGGATGTCGAAGAGGTCAGGTCCGACGGCGTGGCCTTCCTGATCTAGGCGGTGGCAGGTCGCGCAGATAGAGTTGAAGACGATACGTCCGTTCGCGGGGACCGGCGTGAGCGCCAAAGCCTTGCTGGCTTCGGCCAAAGCCTCTGGACGCGCCGAGACGGTCAGCAGACGCTCCGCCATGGCCTTGATGATTGGATCCTTGGCGGCGAGCACCTGCCGACGGCGTACGCCGGTGAACGCATTCGCTGGCAGACGCTTCATTTCGACGGCGGTGAGCACACCTTTTAAATGAAACGGTGCTCCTAGTAAGGCCCCGAGAACGGCATCGCGGCGGGCGGGCGTATAACGAGACCAACCAGCGAGCAAGGCGATCGAGACTTCCTCTTTAGGATAAGCCACCACGGCCTTGAGCGCCGCAGCCGCAAGCGGAGGCGATGATTCATCCAAGGCGAGTTTGAGCAAAGACTCACCAGAGCGATCCCACGGCAGACGAGCCATTAACCGAACTGCGACCGCCCTTTCCTCGGTGTCGTAAGTTTGATCCAAAGCGACCGTCGGAGATGCGTCCAATAGCGACTGAAATGCCTTAGGCAGGCCCGCAGGCTTGCGCCCGGGTGCGGAGAGATAACCAGAAAGCAAGGCGAGCCTCACGGCTTCGGGCGCACTGCTCGCATCCTCAAGATCCACTGGCTTGGTAAACGTCGTGCCCACATACCCAAAGACTTCCGCCAAACCTGCACTGACCTTCGAATCTGCAGGATGCGCTGTGAGCACCTCAGCCAGGAAAGCTTTTTCGCGGCCACTGACGCCACTCAGCACGGCATTCCGCATCCATTTATCATCAGCTTCGTGAACGGCGACCCCAGCCAGTTTACGCGTGGCTGCCGGCGACGAATCATCTCCGCTCGCAATCACCGACAGGAAGCGCCGGCGTTCCGTGAAATCCACGCCGACCAAAGTCGTCGGACTTGGCTTAGTCGCACGGACCCGCCAGATGCGCCCGGAGTTCTTGCCGGTATCGAAGTCAGCATGCTTACGTACTTCTTCGGGTAGGTAGTCGGGATGCTCAATGACCTTACGATACATGTCGGCCACGTAGAGAGCCCCATCTGGCCCGTGCATCAGAAAGACCGGACGAAACCAATCATCACGTGAAGCGAGTAGTTCCCGATTCTTAAATAGCGGCGTCGCGACAAAGGTCGCCCCCTTCGGCGTCAAGCGATCGGAGTGAATGAGGTTCCCCGTTGGGTCGCAGGAGAACACCGCATCTTGACATTCAGGAGTCAATCCACCCCCGAACCACACATGAACCGCGCAGGCAGCGCTAAAAGAGCCCGCATGGCCGTCGGCCGTGGTGATATTTGAACTAATCGGGAAGAGCCGGACGCCGTCATGGCCTCCGTTGATGCCGTTGAAGGCGTTACGTTCGTTACAATCTTCGACGGTCTCGCTGAACGGCAGGCGTGGATTACGCTTCAACCATTGAGACTGGAATACAACGTGCTGTACGGGCAGCCGGTTCATGCAGATGAAACGGTTGCCGTCGCGATCGAAGCTCATGCCATATTGCGAGCGACCATCGACCGCTTGCACCTCAAGCGTCTCTGGATGGAAGCGTACGTCCGAAGTCATCTTAAAGGGAGGCCGCTCAGGATGTTCCGGGCAAGTAATCGTCCCGCCGCTGAGGCCGGCGGCGAGGTAGATCCAACCATCGGGTCCGATCGTGGGAGCATTCACGCGCAACTGCGTGCTCCCCGTGGTGGCGAAACCCGTCAGCAGGACACGGCGTTCATCGGCGACGCCCGTGCCTTTATTGTCTTTCAGGTAAATAATGTCGGGGGCACAGGTCACGATGATCCCGCCCTTCCAAGGAAGCACGCCATTGGGGAAAGTCAGCCCATCGGCGAAGACCGTACGCTTATCCATCTGGCCGTCGCCATCGGTATCTTCGAGCATCGCAATGACACCCGCAGGCTTCT